>CAYFUV010000088.1:0-8630 GCA_964346435.1 uncultured Candidatus Bathyarchaeia archaeon
ATTGTGTTATGATACCCGGAAAGTCAGTATCTGGGGTGATGGGCGATACTGAAAAACAGTTACATGAATGCCAATATTGTAAGATTAGATGTGAATATAGGAGAGCGCCTTTTAAAGCACTCGAATAGCTTGCACGAAAAAATTTCGAACTCTATACTCATGCTATGCCTCTATCGCTAAAAAAATTGCCTTAACAAAATCCTCAGGCTCTGCCCCAATGAGAATGAATTTTTCATTAAGAAATCCATGAATTATATCATTGAGCCTTTTTTCATCGACTTCCGTTCCATTTAATCTTCTTTCAAGTTCTTCTATTCCGTCCTCTGGATGAAGAAAAAAATCACCTGTAATTCTCATATCGTAGATTCTATTATCCTTTATTGAGAATTTAACCCGAACTAACTTTCCCCCAAGCACTTTTAATCTGGCCCTGTACATAAGGATAGAATCACCGCTTAAAATTCCAACTTTTATTAAGATACTTTTCTTTTCTAAGTTTGAGTGCTAATTTTCGCTCCCCATTCGTCAGTTTTCCATCCTGAAGGACTATCTCTAATGAGTTTTCGAATCCCCATTTCAGAGCAAGAATTACTTCTTCGAAAGATACATCGTGCATAAGTAACTTTTTTAGATTGGTTACTCTCTCCTCCGCAGTTTTTATCATTTTATCGCTTATCTTTTCATTAGAAATTTTTAGTACTTTGAACATTTTTGGGATATTAGCATCCATTAAAATTGTTCCATGTTGTAGAAGGGCCCCGAGCCTCCTGGTTTGGGCATTTCCAGAAATCTTCTTTCCTCCTACAACTATATCGTTTATTGGTACGAACTTAGCATCGACTCCGAGCTTCTTTAATCCGATTACTAGTCCTTTGCAGATTATTTCATAAGAGCTGACAATATCGGTCGATATTCGCGGATGATCTTCATTTACTATCACGCTATAAGTTAACTCACCATCATGGTCATGAAAAACAGCTCCGCCACCGGTATTTCTTCTTACGACATCTATTCGCATTTCTTTACATAAATCCAAGTTCACTTCTTCGTCTATGCTTTGAAAATATCCGATGGAAACTGCTGAAGGATTCCAACGATAGAATCTAATAGTATTTGGAACTTCTTTCTTTGAACGATATCGTGCTATTGCCTCATCGATCGCCATATTCATATAAGCGTCATTTTCGTCTAGTCCTATTAGACGCCATTTTTCCTTGGTTTTTGTTCTTTCGCTCTGTACCTGTTTCATATTTCTAGCTATGAGCTCTGAATAGAAAAGAGTTTTGTTAAAATTAGGATTATCTATGATCTTCGTTGTAATGCTCCTAATAAAACTTCTAAGTCAACTGCAGTTTCGGTGCAACCATCTCGAAGTAATTGTATTCCCTGTGGTATGATGTTGAATTTCTCACAGAGGAAGCCCCCCAGAATAAGCTCTTTATCGCAAGCTATTCCCACACATGCTTTGGGCTTCTCTATGGAAAGAATCTTTTTGACCATACTCCCTCCGGAGACAATGAATACTTTCCTATAGCCAATCTCCTTGGCATAATCGATTATTTTTTTAATTTCACAATTCCCACATTCGGCGCATTCATATCCAAATTTACTCAATTTGGCTGGACAATCCTTTGACCTCAAGCATTGAGGTAAAAATAGAATTCTATTAGAATAAGGTACACGGTTGAATCTCTTTTTATGAAAATTATTTTTCGCTTCTACATATAGATGGAGCAATTGATTTTCGTCTATACCGATCTTTGTAGCCAATCTTTCTATTTTCTCTAAGGCAATTTCACTGACTCGAAGTTTGGATAGTTTCTCAATTAAGAGCATTGATGTAGGATTTTTATCGAGTTTCATTCAAAATTCTCTTCTATCGTTGATAACTCCGAATTAGAGGATAAACTAATTGATGCCATTTAATTAGCGTTTCTATTAAGCGCTCGATAATATCATCCTTTCTTCTTTGAATCTCAATTTTACACTGTGAATGGCATTCATCAAATCGATAATAGCGCGCGCTACAAGCATTTCAAATCGTAGGTGAGCGATAGCTAGTTTCCAAACAATACCTTTATGTTTGCATTTCTATGCAATATTAATTAAAATCGTAATTGGCTATTGACCCAATAGATTCTCATTTTTTGCATACAGTATCTACAAATTTGAAGGGAAATTTTTTGGAAGACAAAATTGTAAGGCAATTAGCAGAAATAAAATCTTATTTCGGAAAGCGTGCAAGTGAGCTAGAAAAAGAAGCCTCGATGTTAAGGTCATTCCTTGAAATTGTAGATAGAATATTGGCCGAAAAAAGCTTCAAAAAAATCGAAATATCGAAGGAAACTAGACCGACTAGAGAAACCTCTGTAGATAAAGATGGGACTTCGATTAAAGCTGAGGACGGAACACTATTGGCAGATATCTCCATCTCTGATGGAAACCTAAAGATAGCTCCCAATCCAGATATAGAATTCGATACCAATTCTCCCCCATTCAGTTCTTTCTTAGTCAATAGAATTTTAGAACAAATGCGCAAGAAGGATATAGAGTTAGCCAAAAAAGGGGAAATAAACGTAGATGACATCTTCGCCTATAATATTGATCAAAGTAATAATCACTTGAAGGAAATAGTCGTCGATAATTACGGAGACGAACGAAGATTCTTTGAATTAAAGAATGCGGTTAGATGGACTTTTAGAAGGATGTATGAAAAGTCAGCTACCCCTTCAAATCGATCCTAAGCAATTCAAGAAGTTGAGGGAAGGATTCCATAATATAATCCGCGCCAATGTACGCGAGTTGCTCAGGCTTTGATATTCCTGTATTTACTCCAACAGTCTTTGCATTGATAGCTTTTCCACATGAAATATCTGAAACGCTATCTCCAATTATTATGGATTTTTTCGTCTCAATCTTGATATTCTTTAGAGCGCTCAGCAGATGGTTTGGATGTTCCTTTATATTAAACATAGATCGTCTTGTGAATACGTGTTTGAAATAGCCATTCATGTCAAATCTACTTAGAACATGGTCAGCTGATTTTTTCCCTCTGGCCGTTAGCAAGACCATTTCGATTCCTATTTTTTTTAGCGCTTTTAAGGAAATCAATACTCTTGGCAAAAGTTTTGTTCTCTTCGCAGCATCCATCTCAAATTTATCAGCAATTTCTGTTAATTCCCGTTTGACTTCAGGAATAAGCGAGTCGTGATGCACACTTTGGAGGAATCTAGCTGATATATCTTGTATTTGAAAGAGAGAATTCTTTATAGAAAACATGCCTTTCGGAAATGAATACGTGTTCTCTAATCTTTTTATGGCCTCTTTTCTAGCATACACATATTCAATTCTTAATTCAACTAATGTTCCATCCAAATCTGTGATGATTGTTTTTATTCTATCCGAGTCTATCATGTGACAAGAAACTCCAATTTCAACGATTTTCATTAGTCCGCGCGTTCAATGCAAGTTAAAGCGTTCTTATAGGTGGGACAACAAAACATAACGCCGGTATTACTAAGAACATGAAGAAATATATCTTTCTAGAATTAGATAAAGGAGATACATCGTCCAACGGTTCTGTACCAGTCCAGGAGCGGCGACCAGCCATCATAAGTATTAGTAGAAATAATGCAAAAAACCAATACCCTGATACGAATAATACTCCTAATCCTAGCATACTGGAATATCTATGCCCTTTTGGACCAAGAACGGATCTTGCTACATGCCCCCCATCTAATTGCCAGACTGGAAGCGTATTTAAGAAGGTTAATAATGAACCGACCCAAGCCGCGAGATATATCTGAGCGAGTATCAACGTGGCTCCTTGTGGAACATATAAAATGTTAAAAGATTCAATTATGCGGAATATGAGCATGAAAATCAACGGAGAAGAAGGCCAAGTAACTGGGCTTACTAATTCCTCAAATTCTCTTAGCTGGACCTCAGGGACTATTTTGCCGGTTAAGACGCTTAGTATGCAAACAAATAAAGTAATTATGAATCCCGCAATAGGTCCACTAATTCCTAGATCGAAAAGTTGATTCCTGTTTATCGGAGGATTTTTTAAGGATATGACCGCTCCAAAGGTTCCAAAAGGAGGAGGGCCTGGTACAAAATAAGGCAATGTAGCCTCCAATTTGTGAAAATTGCATGTAAGTTTATGAGCCATTTCATGTACCCCGATTATTCCTACTAAACATGCCATAAAAATAGCTGCTTGGGCAAAAGGACTGGCTCTCGGCATTAGCAGTACACTCCATAGTTCGTTAGTAGTCCAAAGAAAATATCCGGCGATGAATATGGTGATTAAGGTAACTGAAAATAGAAGGATGTTTCTTCTATTGCTAGCTTTCTTGATAGGAGGTCTAATGTAAAACCTCAGAATGGAATGACCCTTGCCTTTTCTCAATGTTGGCATTAATCCTTTTTTGTAACTCTTGAAAACAAGTTTTTTGAAATCTTCTTCAACGTTCCCTGGCGCTATCATAAAGGTCGGAATATCTCGTTCATCGACAAAAGCATCGACAATATTTAGTCTAGAGGATACTAATGCCCTCAATTCTGAAAAAGGGGGCAAAGCTCTTGTTCTTTTCGCATCTGCGCCTAGTTCTTCATGGCTCAATAAAAAATTTCACCGAGAATGGCAACAACCATGATGAAGCCAACATTTAAGTTTTTATGGTCTAAGTCTAAACATCGTAGTAGGCATTTATAAGCATGTTAGATTTTTAGTTTCTATCTCAAAAAGGTGAGCGCTTTTTGAAGAAAGTTCTAAGATCTGTGATCTTCGCAATTGGATTGATTATGTTGACAATAGGTCTCTACACCGAGCAGACCGAGACAATAACGAATTTGCTTGAAAAGGGCATATCTTATCTTAGGTGATTTTTTGTGGACATAATGAACATTTCAAAAACGAGAGGATCATACAGAATATTTAGGCCTATTATCCAGTTGGTATTTTTTCTTTCCTTTTATATAATCGCTTTCAATTTTATCTACCCGTTCATCGAGACATCCGCCATCCCGATAACGGTCCCGGTTCTGGTAAGTTTTAGGTCTCATTTGGGGAGTGTTGGGGGGGCTCTCACTTTTATTCAACTTATGCTGGGCCAACCAGAATTCCCGTGGATTCCTCTGGCTTCGATTCTAATTGTAGGTGCAATTGTGGGGAGACTCCTTTGTGGATGGGCTTGCCCTTTTGGTTTTGTTCAAGATTTAATTTCTAGACTGGGTAAAAAGAAAACTAATGTCGATCATCGAACTCATCAAAAAGCAAAGAATACCAAATTTATTTTTCTTGTCATAACTCTTGCGGTTAGCCTCTCTTTGGCAACAGCATTATTTTTGGGCATAGGTGAAGCATTCAGGGAAGCGTTAGGTCCATTTGCCAATGGAGTTTTTTATACAATATCTCCGAACGAATCTTTCTTTGGGGACATTCCCAACCTTTTAGCGGAAGCTTCCAGAGGTTCCTTATCTCTTGGTATTACCGCAAATTACTTGCTTTTCTTCAGTTTGTTTCTCCTTGCTTTTACACTTATTGGGGCGTATAAAATCCCAAGATTCTGGTGCCGCTATTTATGCCCATTAGGCGCGTTCATGGGAATTTTAGCAAAATTTGCCTTAATCGGGATTAGGCGAGATTTAACAAGGTGTGATAGGAGTTTGGAATGCATTAGGGCCTGTCCAATGCAGATAAAGATATTAGACCTTCCTTGGGAAAAATTCACACATACGGAATGTATCTTATGTCTTGATTGTTTAGACGCTTGTCCAAATAAAGCTTTAAAATTGAAAATTTAATAAATAATAGACACTCGAGGAAAATTTTTAGTTAGCACTCAATTCAATTTTCACAATATTGAATAAAGTTATTCGAATAGAAAGCAACTAAATATGCCGGGGTGGCCGAACGGCTCAGGCGGCGGGCTGCAGATAGGAATGTCGACAAGCTTTGGTTGCTTAATGGAAACCCGCAGAATGTGGGTTCAATTCCCACCCCCGGCTCATTAATTATCATATCTTAAGAGACAGCTACAAATTCTGAATATCAATAGTCATGCGTTGTGCTCTTTAGGACCATTCTGGGGAATTATTATTTCTTGGTTCCGGGTGAAAGATAATCGAAAATTGTGCGTGCCGTTTTTGGAATGACAGAAAAATGGTCATGAAAGGGTCCTTAGTCTAGATTGGAATAATTAAAATGGATAAATGACTTTCATAATTCTTTAATGCGCGTGCAAATTTTAAGGCGATATTCCAAATGAGTACTGTTATGAGACTTAAGTTGATGGAGAGGGAAAATAGCGGTAATCTTATTAAGGTCGGAGCAATCGGTGCGGGCCTATTCGGTGGCCAAACAATTGGCCAAATAACGAAGATTCCTGGGATTAATGTATCTATAATATCGGATATCTCTAAAGAAAAAGCGATACGTGGATACGAAAGAGCTGGCTATAAAAAAGAAGAAATAGCACAAGTTAATGATGCCGACACGGCAAACCATTATATGGAGAAAAAGATTCCTGTAATCACAGACAATAACCAAGTTTTGATAGAAAGCGATGTTGATGTCATTCTCGAAGCTACTGGAAATATAGAAGCAGCATCAAAAAATGTTTACAACGCAATACAGAATAGGAAAAACATAGTGATGGCTACTGTCGAAACCGATGTTACAGTTGGACCTATTTTGGGGAAAAAGGCAGAGGAGTTCGATGTAGTTTATAGTATGGCTTACGGAGACCAGCCGGCCCTGATAGTTGAGCTCTATGACTGGGCAGTGTCTTCAGGTTTTGAAGTAGTGGCGGCTGGCGAGGGGACGGCCGCTAGGTTAGAATGGAGACATGCAAAACCTGACGACGCGCTGCAAAGATTCGGTTTCTCTCCGAAGGAAATTGAACGTTTACGTTTAAATCCTAAGATATATAACACATTCCTCGACACAACCAAATGCGCTGTAGAAATGGTCGCTGTTTGCAACGCGACTGGATTAAAGCCAGATGTTAGGGGTATGCACTTCCCTCTGGGGGGAATAAGAGATGTTCCAAAATTACTAAGTTTGGAACAAGAGGGAGGTATACTTGAAAATGAAGGCATTGTCGACGTAATGACTCGCATATGTCCGGATGGACGAAAAATTAGGAATGATATACGATGGGGCGTTTTCGTCGTCCTTACGACGGAAGACGAAGATGCACGGAAACTTTTGAAATCAGGTTGGGGGGGTAGCCCTATTGGAGGAAAAGGTAAGAATTCGCTTGTTTTCAGGCCTCACCATTGGGGTGGGCTTGAAGCGTCAATTTCACTCATCCATGCAACACTGTATAAGGAACCCACAGGAGCACCATTGCCGCAAGCTCCCGTAGCAGAGGTTGTTGCTGCAGCTAAAAAGATACTGAAACCTGGAGATATTCTGGACGGCGGAGGAGGATATACTGTGTATGGGCTAGCAGAAAAAGCAGAAATAGCTAGGAAAGAGAATCTTCTTCCCATCGGGTTAGCTGAAGATATAGAGGTAATACGGAAGATTCCTGAAGATGGTGTAATTACTTATGATGATGTAGAGTTGAACGAGAACTCTTTTCTTTTGAAACTAAGGCGGATACAAGACTCAACCTTTAACTGATAATGCATATTAAAGAAATGGGCCCGTAGTCTAGCACGGATTATGACGCTGGCCTTCGAAGCCGGAGGTCCGGGGTTCAAATCCCCGCGGGCCCGCCAAATTTACAGTTCAGCGCGCGCTACGTTACGTGCTTCGTTAACGTCAATGACAGTACCATGCGATTTGTATTTTCCCCTGCAGCTTGCTAGCTAATATTTCTCTTATTTTTTAATATTCTCATTTTCAAAGCATTTTCCATTTGTAGGAGCTAGTTAGCTCTTGTTACGATCGGGCGAGGTCGAAGCGATCAAGGTTCATCACCTTGTTCCACGCCGCTACGAAGTCGTGCAGGAACTTCTCTTGGGAGTCCTCACATCCGTAGACTTCCGCCAAGGCCCGGAGTTGGGAGTTCGAACCGAAGATGAGGTCGACACGTGTGCCGGTCCACTTGAGTTTGCCCGTTGCGCGGTCACGACCCTCGAACACGTCTTCGTCTTCTGAGGTTGCCTTCCATGTCGTGCTCATGTCGAGCAGATTCACGAAGAAGTCATTGGTGAGCGTCTCTGGCCGCTTGGTAAAGACGCCGTGCTGAGACTGTCCGAAGTTGGCATTCAAAACGCGCATACCGCCAACGAGAACCGTCATCTCAGGAGCGGTCAGCGTCAGCAGTTGCGCACGATCAACCAGCAGTTCCTCTGCCGACACAGCATATTTGGCTTTGAGGTAGTTACGGAACCCGTCTGCAGCCGGTTCGAGCACAGCGAATGACTCCACGTCGGTTTGCTCCTGCGATGCATCCGTGCGTCCCGGCGTGAAGGGAACGGTTATATCGTGACCGGCATTCTTCGCAGCTTGCTCGACACCTGCGCATCCACCCAGGACAATCAAGTCGGCGAGCGAAACCATCTTCCCGCTTGACTGCGCGCTGTTGAACTCCTTTTGGATTCCCTCAATAATCTGCAGCACAGTCTCCAGTTGGGTCGGCTGGTTGACTTCCCAATCCTTTTGCGGCGCAAGA
>CAYFUV010000089.1:0-2347 GCA_964346435.1 uncultured Candidatus Bathyarchaeia archaeon
ATTATTTGAGTATACTTTCTATTATTTTTTTGTCTCACTTATAACAATGTATTTTAATGAGGGGACTATTCTTTTGAAGCGAGTAAATGAAGAGCCCACACATAAATTTTATTCTTATGAAGATTTTTTTCTATCGTAAATAATATATTCAAAACACGGCCCATAGTAATTATCAAGACGTGTGAAAGATGGCTAGGGTAGGTCTTAGTAATATATCGAAGTATTTTGGTGAAGTGAGAGCAGTAGATGATGTTAGCCTAGAGATCAAAGATAAGGAATTCCTAACTCTTCTCGGTCCCTCAGGCTGCGGTAAGACAACTACTTTGCGTTGTATAGCTGGACTTGAAACCTTAACAAAAGGTGATATCTATATCGGTGATGAAATAGTAAACGAATTGCCCCCCAAAGATCGCGATGTAGCAATGGTCTTTCAGAGCTATGCATTATATCCGCATAAGAGCGTTTTTGACAATCTCGCGTTTCCACTGAAAATGCGGAAAGCATCAAAAGAGGAGACTAAGAAGAAAGTAAAGGAAACTGCGGATCTGCTTAATATAGGTGAACTTCTTAACCGAAAACCAAAAGAGCTTAGCGGTGGACAAATGCAGAGGGTTGCTTTAGGAAGAGCAATTGTTCGAAATCCTAGGGTTTTCTTGATGGACGAACCATTAAGCAATCTTGACGCCAAATTAAGGGTCTATATGAGGACAGAACTTATTCGTTTACAAAAGAGACTCGCTACAACACTTATCTATGTTACTCATGACCAAGTCGAAGCTATGACTATGTCAGATCGAATAGCGATAATGAATTTTGGGAAGATCTTACAAGCAGAATCCCCTGATAAGATTTATAATAAACCGGTGGACACTTTTGTCGCTGGTTTTATCGGCAGTCCGCCCACGAATTTTATCAATTGCTCATTTGAAGAAAAAGGTAACAAGGCTTATTTGGATGCAGGAGCATTTAAGACAGAGATCACAAATCTCAAGGAAATTATAAGGAAGAAAGCAAAGGGATCAGAATTAATCCTGGGCATTAGACCTGAAGATATCAAAGTATGCAGGGAGAAACAGAAAGGGGAATCTATTGAAGCTGAAGTCTATGCCACAGAGCCTCTTGGTGCAGAAGTGATTGTAACAATAAAGATTGGAGAGTTCCTAATTAAAGCTAAGGCCGCTCCAGACTTTAAGGTTAGAATAGGCGAAAAAATGTATATAGCGATGAATAAGGATAAGATACATATATTCGACAAAGCAACGAGCCAGGCAATAGTCTAAATATTATATTTTGTCAAAAGGTATCGTATCTTTTGATATCATGATAAATCGTTCAAAGATTTTACTAATATCTTCCACTGAAAAATTCTTCGTTTGGATAACTGGCGTAGCTAGGTTATACTCGTCTGTATCGTCTGATATTAGCTCTATTCCGAGCTCTCTGTTGTTTTTATATAAAGTTGTTCCTGGGAATGGCGTGGCAAAAGAGACATAAATGCTGGCACCAATGTTTTTAAGCTCATTCATAAAATTCTCTGTTTCTTTAACTGTAGTCCAGTCGTCCTCGGGATGAGGTACCATAAAGCTACATACAGGAATAATCCCGGTTTTAATACATAATTTAACTGCTTGTCTGACCTGTTCAATAGTTATCCCTTTGTGTATGGAGTTCAAGATCTTCTGAGATCCGGACTCGACACCAAATTGCATCGCAAAACATCCTGAGGCAGCTATCTCCTCAATGATCTCTTTTGTAGCCAAATTAGCCCTTGATTCGCAGACCCAACGAATTCCTAATTTTTTAAACTCTTCGCTGATAGCTCTTGCCCTATCTGGAAAAACTGTGAAGGTATCATCGGCGATAAAAATGAATTTTGGTTTTAATTCATTCATTATTGTATTCACTTCTTTGACAATGTTTTGACTGCTGCGTGTTCGATACCTCTTTCCTGACATGGCACCTGCTGCACAGAAAATACATTTTGAGGGGCATCCTCTGCTCGTTATTATCGAAGCCGGGACTTTATATTCGTTAAGTGGCACGAGTTCTCGATTAGGGAAAGGAATATCGTCTAAGTTATCAATCAGTGGTTGAGGCGGAGTTGAAAAAATCTTATCGCCCTTTCTAAAGGTTATCCCTTTTATTTCTTCGGCCTTTCTATCTTTTTCTAAAAGGTGGTTACAAAGATCCCTCATAGTTATTTCACCCTCATGCCTCACCACAAAATCAATCTGCGGATTCTTCATAGTTTCTTCAGCAGTGAACGTCACATGGGGACCTCCTAGGATTACGAACATATTCTTGTCGATTCTCTTAGCAATACTTGCAATTTTTAGAGCGTTTTTAT
>CAYFUV010000090.1:0-24287 GCA_964346435.1 uncultured Candidatus Bathyarchaeia archaeon
GTTGGATTGGTAAAGCTTGAAGAAGGCCCTTCGCTTCTAGGAATAATTAGAGTTAAGAGAATTGAGGACATAAGAATTGGAATGGAACTGGCAGTCGATTTTGAAAACGTCCCTGAATCCTGGTTAGGCAAAACCAGATATTACTTCAAGCAACTTGAAGGGCATATTTTCGATTTTTATATTGGAAAATAAAATTCATTGATGATTTCATTGTTAGTTGTGTGCACTAACAAACTTCTCATTCCTCAAGCGGCGGGGGAATTACATCATCTGTTAATTTTCTATAAATATTATATGCTAGAAGTTGCGCTTTCCAACTCACATTCATTAAGAGAGGATTAATTCGAGGAAATTCCTTACTCATATCTTCAGGCACGAACTCTCCTAGCGTTTCTACGTCAAACATACTCCCAACCTGTTCTTCAGCAGCCAATCTTAAATGCTTGATTTTCTCAGGATTATAGCCCATACACTTTGCTGCAATGGAATCCGTTGCCACGGGATCGGTGCCCATTAGAAGGATTTTATTTTTAACCGGAAATTTTCCGAATCCATATGTCCCATCCACAATACAAAGACTAGATTTCAAAACTTTATTCGCAGCAACAATGGCATCATTTAGCGCATGGGTCACATGGTAAGAGTGTTTGAAGCGTTTTGAAATCGCCCCAAAAATATTCTTCAAACAACAACTTATTGTAGTAAGTCTATGTGCTTTCAAAGTTGGAATATTGATCAATAGATTTGATTCTAAGACTTTTCTTGTCACAGGGATAATTAATTCCTTATTTCTTACTATTACTCTCTTCTTGATGATCTCTCCTCCACTCATATTAAGCAACCCAACTTTTTTATTCCTTGCAATCCTTTCATAGCCTAGAATCTTAAAAGAATGCTTTGTTAACATGGCCGAGGCATCGGACTCGACTATCGTAAAATCTAAGTTGTTATTCCTTTTTCTCAGCACGTCGATTAAAGCAGAAACAGTATCTGGATTGGTTATGCTTCCTGTAGATGGATGAAAATAATAATGCATATTTGGTTTGAGCATAAGGGAGTTGTTATCTGGGAGGTCGAATTCTATTGAATCTAAACATTTTTCAATTCCTCGCATGATGTGCTCATGGCTTAGGCCGTCAATCTTAATTAATGCTACAAAATTTTTTTCTTTCTTATTTATAGTTAAACCCTCCTTGCCGATATGCTGCCTCAATAATTTTTATCGTTTTTAAAGAATCCTCGCATGGAATTGGGACATCTAGGTCATTTCTTACTGAATTAAAGAAATCTTCCAAAATTTGATAATAGGAATTATAGTAATATGTAAACATCAAAGGTTTAATCTTTTTACCAACAAGTCTACGGAAAATATTTTTAGTAGACTCTTTTGCACCGTGCATATAGATATTTTTTGGCGCTAATTGATTTGAGGAAATGAAGCCCCCAGTTCCATGAAGTTCAACATAGAAATCAAAGGAAGGAAAAATTGATCTCTCAAACCAACCGACATTCATAGTTCCGATAGTGCCGGTCTTCTTCGATCTAATAGTCAGTGAAGCTGTATCTTCATAATCTAGATCAAGCATAGAATTAAAAGAACCACTCAAAAATTCTGTATCTTTAAAGAACCATTCGAAAAGATCAATAAGATGAGGGGCAAGCGCCAACAATGCGCCTCCTCCACTCAATTTTGGATCAAGCCACCAATCTTGAACATACTTAGGGTATATAGGATGTGCAAAAGGACCATTTGTGACAAGTGCAGACGTGAATAAGCCTACTTCTCCAAGATATCCTTTATCATATCTCTCTTTAATTATCCTAACATTCTCAAAATATCGATAACTATGATCAACGCATAATTTTATTCCATTTTTATGCGCCGCCTTGATGATCCTTTCACATTCTTTGCTAGTTCTGCCAAGAGGTTTCTCAATAAAAATATGAAAGCCTTTCTCAGCGGAAAAAATTGCAGCATTCTCGTGGAGGAAATGCGGCAATGATATGATAACCGCATCTAATGAAGATTGATTGATCATATCATTGAAATCTGTAAAGAGATTCTTTACACCTAAAGAATTAGCTTTAGTAAGTTTTTTCTTAGATTTATCCGCGACAGCCTCAACCGAAACTCCATCAATAAGCATAACATTTCTAAAATGGAGCATTCCCATTCTGCCCAAACCAATTATACCCACCCGAATCTTAGCCTTCATTTCAATCCAATCAACTAAAATTTTTCATATTGTATTATTGTACTAAATCTTGAAAAGACCTTGTATGACCTAAAACTTTTTTGCACATTAGCACACTTTTAAACGTTCTTTTTTTACTATTTTTTTTAAAATTTGACTCCATTAGTATTTTGACCTATAAATAAAACTGAATTATTTGATAGAAGTGAAAAAATTCTTTGCATGTTAGCGCGCGCGCCAAAGATGATATATACCTTATAAGCGGATATGGGGGACGTCTATGGTCACGATTCTTAGACTACCGCCATATAAATTATCAAAAAGGCTATCGGTGTCGTAAAAAAACTTTACTCACGTCGAATGTGAGTGCGCATAATAAAAAACTTTGGTCATTTATGAGTCATCACATCTCAATTTTCGCGTGTGATAATCCTTTAGTGAATCCGTTTATTTTAATATTAAACGTAGCATTTAGTCTCGATCCCTTAATCTATATAGTATCTCCTCCATCAGCCTTCTTTCGACTCCAATCATATCTGCGATTAAACCTAGTAGGATTATTTGGAATCCAACTATCAATAAGATTGCAGTAAGAATAGCTGACGGAAGATGTGGCGTAACCATACCTGTTTTGAAGAAGTGTATTAGAACTCTTAAACCGAATATTAATCCCACTGAAGAAAATATTCCACCTATTGTTAAGAATGTTTTTAGAGGTTTGTAATTTATGTAAGTTCTTATGATCGTTTTACCTGCTTTTAAAGCATAATCGAAAAAGTTTGATATTAGTCTTGATTGACCTTGGACTCTCTTCAAAAATGTGCATGGAACTTCTACGATCCTCAAACCATTATATACAGATTGGATTATTGTTTCTTGAACATAGGTATATTCCGCTATTACGTTTAGTCTCAAAGCTGCCTCCTTCGAGAAGGCCCTAAAACCTGTCTGCGCATCTGATATGGGAATTCCTGCTAAAAGACTTGTTACTTTCGTCGCAATAATATTGCCAATCCTCTTATGCCTAGGCATATATTCAATCCAGCCCTTAAATCGTGAGCCCAAAACAACATCCGCTTTTCCATCAATTATTGGCCTGATCAATCTGGGGATTTCATGAGGATCGTATTGGCCGTCCGCGTCAATATTAACTATTACATCCCCCCTCATGTTCAAGGCGTGATACAAACCAATTTTAAAGGCTTGAGCTAAACCTCTATTTTTACTAAAGGAAATCACATAATCAGCCCCCCCCTTCTTAGCTTCACTAACTGTATCATCTGATGAGCCATCGTCAATGACCATCACAGTGACTTCATCAGCAATATCTCGAGGAATATTTTGGATGACGCCGGCGATTGATCCTTCTTCGTTGAAAGCAGGAATCATGACGATTAATTTCATATTGCTGCTCATACTCAATATTTAAAATAACTTCATTTTGTATTTTAACTTTAGATTACCATCAACTATTGGCATTTCATTAAGAAATACACCACTGTCGAATATTAACACATATGTAGTATAGAATTTAGTAAGGTTTTAACTATGGTGCAAGTTACTAATCGTTTTAAGAAGTGAGTACAAATGGCCGATCTGAGAGACATATATGCCGAAAAAGCACTCTCGCAGGTTCCACGAATACTTAGTTTAGAGAATCGCAATCCATTCTTACCTACCTATGGCTCTTTTGACCGCACTTATTGGTTGGATAGAGCTATTGATTTCCCAAACGCATTGGCTCAATTTGCGGTGCATACCCTAGCATTAGTTTATTCCTATAAATTTCCGAATAATATCTATTATAAAAAGGAGAAAATCAAAAATTGGTGTATTGCGGGCATGGATTACTGGACGCAGATCCAAAAAGACGATGGTTCATTCGATGAGTTTTATCCGAACGAGCGTGGTTGGGCAGTTCCTACAGGTTTTACTTTGTATGCAGTCTTGGAATCGTACAAATTATTGAAAAAGGAAATTTCTCAGGATCTCAGATCAAAAATTTTTGAGGTTTCGTATAAAGCAGCCAAATATTTAGGTAAATATGACGAACATGGAATTGTAGCCAATCATTATGCAGTTGCAATGCTAGGAATTTACACTGCTTATGATGTACTTAAGGACGAATCTCTATTGAAAGGCTATAATGATAAACTCGAATATTTTTTGACACTTCAATCACCAGAGGGGTGGTCACTTGAATATGATGGCCCAGATATCGGCTACCTTTCTGCAACCGTAAGTTTTTTGGGTAAATTTTTGAAACTCTATCACGATGAGCGGCTTTATGAGATTATGAAAAAGGGAATCGAATTTACAAGTTTCTTCGTTTATCCCAATAAATTTTATGCAGGCAGCATAGGCAGTCGTCAGACATCGCATTTTTATCCACACGGTTATGAACTTCTTGCGGATAAGGTGCCTTTAGCGGGCGCAATCGCTGATAAGATGCTTGAAGGTCTTAGTGAGGGAAAACTTGTTTTACCTGAAATCATGCCCGATAGGTATTTAGTATTTCGTGTACCTGAATTTCTTCTTGCATATCTTGACTGGCACCCTCGAGTCAAAAAGGCTAAAAAAACCAAAGCCGGCCGTGCAATTCTTCCTTATATGCGTGAACCGTTCGAAAAATATTTCTCGGAAAGTCGGATACTAGTAGTTAAGAAACCAAAATATTATTTGCTTATTAATTTAGCTAAAGGCGGAGTGGCAAAACTATTTGATCTAAAAACCAATAGCTTGATCTTCAATGACTGTGGAATATTAGGTAAACTTAAAAATGGTACAGTTGTGAGTTCGCAATGGGTTGACCTAGATTACAGTGTAAAAGTCGATAAAAATCATGCTCAGGTCTCGGGAAATCTTCATAGAATATTCGCCAAAACCTTCACGCCTTTAAAAATGATTGGCTTCAGGTCTATGTTAGTTACTATCGGGCTTAGTACTAAGCTTGCATATGGATTGAAAGGTAGAATTAGGGATATGCTGATAACGAAAAGTAAGGTCGTACCTATAAGTTTTCAACGTGATTTTAAATACAACGGCGATAAACTTGAAGTCCAAGATTCGATTAAATTGAACAGTAATGAGAATTTTGAAAGAATGATGATAGGAGACGAATTTTTTGTAAGATATGTGCCACAATCGATGTATTTTCAGAATCAGGAACTCGAGGTTAGCGGTTTTATGTTAGATGAGAGGGCAATTAATAAACTGAATAGTAAAAGAGAATTAAAAATCAAGAGGGTAATAGAAAGCAATAAAGGCGAGGTAGAGAGAGAGGTCCTGTTAGATAGGTAGGAGGTAAGTAGGAGAAAAATTAATTTCAGAGCAACTTGAATTTAAAACATTGAAAACGTCTTTTAATATATTTATGTAGCTGTTGATTTACAGGCATGGATTACAGTTTGACATAAAGATAGGGAAAACTTCTCCTTCCATAGGATTTACAGGATTTAAACGCGCGCCTTGCATTTCAATTCGCCGGTTGAATCAATAATCATTTTTTCCTCAATAATTTTTGCATAAATGGTAACCCAGCGATAGATAATGTCCAATATCGCACAAGTGTATACAATAATCCGACCCCCAACAAAGCTACGCCCTCAGGATCATACTCGGAGAATAGTAAAATGAATCCTCCTTCACGAAAGCCCATGCCCCCAGGCGTAAAAGGAATTTGTCCTATGAAAATCGCAATCGGTACATTTGCAAATATATATAATATCGGTACCTCAGATAAACCTAAAGCAGTAAAGAAAAAAAAGGTTTGAACTATCGTAATTAACCATAGTAGAAGAGTGTTACTAACGACTAAGCTCAGATATTTTCTTTGTTTGAACAAAGTTTTAATTGATAAAAATAGGTTTTGGAATATGCGGTTCCATTTTTTTGGAATCGGAAGTTTTATTTTTAATTGCGAAAAAATAAAAAATCCAAAGACCCCGCCTAAAATTATTAATGCAATTATCAAAATTTCAAGTTTCATAAAAAATATTAAACCAATAATACATAATATTGTTAATATTAAAACATCAAATATTCTTTCAGTCAACACACCACCTGTAGTTTTACTAATAGGTACCCTGCCTCTAAGATAATAACATTTGAGAAAATCACTAGATTTCGCAGGCGTTATTGAGGTCAAAGGTAATACGCCCATAATTATTTGAAAACAATCCATCAATCGAATTTTATATCCTATTGCTTTTAAGGTAGTTTGGAATCTTAATGCGCTGATTATTGGCATTGGTATTATTAATAAAAAAGCTAGAAATAAAAAAAAGAAATTCGCCTTTACGAGCGTATCTATTAATTTTTTAATATCAATTTGTGTAAAAATATAAACGAAAATCAAAATTGTGATTATAACAGTTAATGGTGTACGAATAATTTTCCAAATCGATTTTTTTTCTTCTTTTAGAATAGACTCATCATTATTTTTAGTTGAATTTTCCAATTTATGTTGCGTATTTTTCAAAAATATACTTCCATACATTTATAACATATATTCTTAAATTTTAACTCCATAGGTTTCATTTAATTTAAAAATTCCATATCTCAGGTTTAAGAGAGTTATCAAAACCAATAGCAACCAACAGTTCAGATAATTTGATATCTCCCAGCAATAGTGTTATAAAGGTTTTTCATGAGACTGAATTTACAATACCATAGATTTCGTTCAATAACTTGCCTCTTAGAATTCTAATAGAAATTTTGTATTTTGATTCCGTTGAATTATGAATATCGGGGGGATTAAGGTTATCTTGATGTGTAAAATTTTGAGTTTCCAATATCATCAAGTAGAATAGATTATATTCCAAATAGCTTGCGCTTTACCATATGTTTAAATAGCACTTTTAAAAGCATTGAGAAATGGTTTACAAAAGCAGAGACAGCAAGAAATTGAGAACTGTTGACTTCCCCCTCAATATGCCGAGTCTTCTGCAGAAGCTGATTAATAGGATGGCTATGATAAAGAGCATTATCCCGGCCAAGACTCTTGACGAATTCCTCTCCTCAAACACTTTAGCATTAGCAACTAAATTCGCGATCACGCAGAAAATGGTCTTGAGGAAATAGCATGTACAAAAATGATTTATTTTCTTCTTTCGTATATTAATCCTTCAATGAAACGCATTGCTCTATTGAGTCGTGTGAATGTCGTAGTAATCCACTTGCTAGTACCTAGTGTCCTACTAGGCCTTAGTCTTTTCTATTCGCTTCCACTTTTCCTCGGCGAGTATACGCAACACATGAGATCGATTGAAGCAATGCACATAAGCAATGCTCGGTTCATCCTCCAACATTACCCGCATCTCAACTGGCATCATCTTTGGTATCTTGGTTTTCCGTTTCATCTCAACTATCTGCCTCTTATTCCTTATCTCACTGCCCTTGTTAGCGCGATCTCAAGCGTGAGCATAGCCAGTTCATATCGAGTGCTAACAGCGTTCGCTTATGTTATGGCTCCGGTTACCTTCTACTTCTTCGCTCATAGATTGATGAGAAGTAGAATCTGGGCTCTGGTTTCCGCCCTTGCATATAGCTTCTTTCCATCCTCGTACTACTATTTTCCTTATGGAGCTGGGTTAGCCCAGAAAATTCAGGGGTATCCACCAGTTAGACTGATAAACCTGACTTTTTTCGGAGAAGGACCTCATACCATAGGTCTCGCAATTATGCCTTTGGCTGCGCTCTTCTTTCTTGAAGTTATTGAGAATCCTAGGCCGCGAAACTATATATTAGTAGCTGTCTCCATAGCAGCAGTCGCTCTCGCAAACGCCGTCGCGCTCTTTGCCCTAGCCATTATCTTGGCTGTTCTCTTGCTTGTCAAAGTGTTTGGGGGTAGAGCACACACACACGCGCCATCCCTAAATTCCTTATGGAGAGCTTTCATCTGTTTTTTACTCGCTTACGGGTTAGTTGCCTTCAAATATGATTTGCCATTCATTCGGGCTTCCTTTTTTTTTGGTTGGTATGCAAAGGACAGAGTGATTTCCTCGTGGTGGATTTTAATGCTATTTTTTATGATAGGCATAATTTTTCTGGTGATGTTCGCTAAATCGCGAGGGGAAGCCTGGACGATTGGTTTGGCATGGGTAACCATTTTTGGAGGTGTCATATTGTCCTTTCAACTCTTTGGATTGATGATACTTCCTAGGCCCCATCGATACTTTCCTGAACTGGACATGGGGATAGCTTTGCTGATCGGGTTGGCCACTAGATCTATAAGTCGAGGTAAGGGGCTGAAGCGTTTTCTGGTCATTACTGTCATAATTGTCATTGCGCTGAATTCGGTTTTATCATTAAGGGCAGGTTGGTCGATTGCTGAACCGAATGAAAACATCACCGATACAGTGGAGTATCGGATTGCAAATCATCTTGATACCTTGGTTTTGCGCGGGGAAAGGGTTTATGCCACGGGAACGACAGCCTTTTGGTTAAACGTGTTCACAGATATCCCCCAAGTGCGCGGTGGATACGACGCAGCAAGCACAAACAGTTGGTGGGCCTATGTCATGTACCAAGTCAACACTGGCGAGGATCCCGATCTGTCGATTCAGTGGCTGAAGTCCTTAAACGTTAGATATGTAGTGGTGGATTTCCCGAATTCTTCAACCTATTATAAAGACTACACTCACCCGTTTAAGTTTGAAGGAATATTGCAGAAGGCTTTCCAGTCGGGAGGCGTAGCAGTTTACGAAATACCTATGTCGAACTTTGCGTGGGTTCAATTAGTGAATAGTGAAGATGCTATAAAACAAAAACCTATTGAGGGGATTCTAGACCGAGAGGGTCTTGCAAACTACCTTAAGATGGTGGAGAATCCACCTGCAAACGGGATTATTGATTATGTCGTTCAAACCCCGGGTGAAATTAGATTGAAGGTTGTAGGTTGTAGTGGACGGGAGAGTCTTCTTGTAAAGTCCACTTTCGATCCCCGATGGAGTGCAGTCATCGATGGGGTTGAAGCTCCGATTAAGAAGATCGGTCCTGACTTCATATTGGTTCAACTGAGCAGAACAGGTGACTTTGAGGTGTCCCTTATTGCTCGGCCCCTGCTTGGTCAGCGCATAGGTGAATGGATTACCGGTGCAACGGTGATCGTATTGCTTGTATTGATAGCTGTTTTTCATTCAAGTAGTGCTCGGCGATCGATTGGTAGACCGCTTAGGCGCGCGCTTTACGGTCCTATGGTTTCAAATGTAAAATCGCAACGGCATGCTAGATTATATGTTCCATCTAGAGTTCCTCCCCATGTAGCCGAAGATTATAAAACTGCTGCCTCTCTCTTTACATTTAATCCCAAAGCAAGTGTAGCATTATCAAGAAGTTGTCTTCAAAAGGTGTTGAGGGAGGCTGGTGGGACAACAGCGGTAGATCTTAAAGGGGAAATAGAAGAAATATCACCGAAACTACCCAAATATTTACAAGAATATCTTGAAGCCCATCCAATAAAATCCGAGTCCACTGAAGAAATTGAAGTAGAACATTACGAGGCACAATTGAATCTAAAGATATTAGACGCCTTATTTGACTTCTACTATGAGGGAAAAAAAGTATGAAGACAAGAAAGAAACGTTAAATAGGAAACTTAACGATTCTGTGGATCAACAATTCATATTTGGAATTCATAAGTCAAAAAGTATTATATTGAAATAATTTAAACTAACCGAATTAAAGTTACTTACTAACTTTTATTCAAGCATTGCATCGCATAATGGTTGGTTAATCTTTAGAATCTCCATAAGAATCTTGTCCAAGAAAACATAAACATCGTAGCACACGCGCGCTGAATCTTATCTCCGAGTGGAGTGGGCTTATTCACCTAAAGACCAAAGTTACATCAGCGATAGCCAGATTATGAAAATGACATCAATTCTATTCTGATAGCTTTATGTTGCGCGCCCGCTTTTTCAAGTCGGTCAACTCTACTCCACATCGATCGCAGTATTTGTCCTTCGGAAACAATTCTCTATCGCACGCTGGGCAGACATTAAAAGGGGGTTTCTCGGAAAGTTCTACTTCTTTAGGTGACGGTTTTTCTTCTTTTTTGCTGGCCCGTTTTCGCTCACTAGGTTTTGATTCGATAACGCGAGCACGCGTTGCTTTGCATTCTTTTGACCTCTTGTGGTAGTATCGACAATCATTGCAGGCGTTTTTGTTAACGTAGGCGCCGGAACTTATCTTTGGGCAGTAGACCAAACCTTCTAGCTCGCTCGGAGGTGATGTGTTTTGATCCATCTTCCTTTTCAACATAGCTATGGAGGTCACGCCTAGAAAGGGTGGAACGAGCAATAGAGGCGATTTCGTCAATAGAAATGTAAGGATGAATGGTAAAGCCAATAGACCGATGATTAAGATTGAGATCACCCAACGATGTATCTTAGAGAGCGGGGTCCTGCTTTCTGACTTAATCGCAGGAATTGGCTCTAGTTTCTGTTCTTTCTGTTCCTTGTTCTTTGAAACTTTGTCCTTAGCTTTCCTTTTTGGAAAAGCTTTGTGCCACACTCTTCTAAATTGGATTTTTTGGAGGACCTCTGTTATCTTTCCTGTCTTTACCGTTCTAAACCACTTCCCCTCTTTTTTCGATATCAAGCCTTTGAAAGAGGCATACGCCTGGAAAGGTGCCAATATGTATGTGAGTGCAAGGAAGGAAAACAGACCCAAGAAGTCCTTTCGAAGATTTCTTTCTAAGTAGAGGCCAGTCATATTCATTATTGGCAACGAAAGTAAATTGCTGAATAGAACGCCGAAACCCAAGGCCATCGTCCAGAAAGGCAATCCAATGCCTAAAAATGCCCCCGTGATCCAACTAGACGTACCTACTAGGAAAAAGAGGGATTGCAAGTAATACGTGCTAAGATACGCGAATTGGAGCTTCTCAAGAGGAGAAATCTTGGGGGATTTTAAAATCTTCCAGAAGTATTTCTTAACGTTAAACGTGTGTCCTTCTGCCCATCTCATCCTCTGCCTGGCCAGCGATGAAATCGTTGCTGGGCATTCGGCAGGAACCTGGATATATGGAGTGTAAGCGACTTTGTGTCCATCTGCATACATTCGCAGGGTTAGTCCCCAGTCTTCAGTAAGGCTGGTTGGCCAACCGTACTTCTTGAGGATATCATATTTTACCATAAATACGCTTCCTGCAATCATCTTCATTGATCCAAGAAGCTGATGTGTGGTTCTCTCAACAACATAACTACCCGCATATTCTGTACGTATCCCTCTCGTGAGCCAGTTCAGCCTTTTATTAAGGTAGTGCCACTGGTATCCCTGAACTGCCGCGATCTTCTCATTCGCATGCCATCCATCAAGTCGACTGGATATTCCTGAATATTCACTTTTGTCGATTGTACCAGAGCCATTTACATCATATCCGTTACCATTCGCATGATTATTTCCGTTACCGTTCGCAAAGTAAGGTAAAAACTGCTGAATAATGTTTGACGGAGGTACAAAGTCTGCATCGAAAACCGCAACGTACTTTGTATCGGGATTGGTGAATTTTATTACGTTGTTTAGAGCGCCAGCTTTCCACCCCTCTCTGTTAATCCTATGTACTATCTTCACCTTTGGGTGGTCCTTCCAATCCTTCGTAAGAAGTCTGAGGGTCTTAGTGGAAGAGTCATCTGCAACCAATACTTCGTAGTTATCGTAATCTAGTGAGGTGCAGGCATTGAGAACTCTGTTCATAACCCTTCTTTCGTTATACATTGGAAGATGTATCGACACAAACGGTGGTTTAATATCTCCGTTATTGCCATTGCCGTTCCCGTTCCCATTACCATTTTTTTGGCCGTTACTTGAGGTACTAAATAGCATGACGAATAGTGAAGATATGTAATATTTTGCGGCATAGAGGAAGAAGAATGTTCCAAATGTAAATCCAATTATGCCTAGTATCATTCCTAATTGTATCATTGCACTTGGAGAAAAAATCTTTTTTTGCTATATATAACTGTTAGGTAAACCTAAGTTATAATGTTATTAACGTTATAACATCATCTAAGCGCGCCCTAGAAATATTTCAAGATTGAAATCTAGGCCAAATAATCTTGATAATCAAAGAAATAATATTGAAGAAGCATTACTTAAATAAAAGGAGTGCAGAAATTGTTGGAACTGCCATGGTTATTAGCTATCGCTTGCGGTGGATTTCTGTTCATATTTTTGATTGTGTGCTACATTATGTGCGCTTACTTTACCAGAAGAGAGATAAGCACCACGCTAAGTACCGAAATTGAGCCAAATACTTTGGAACCTGACGCCTTAGAACCCACTTCTGTGGGGGATGACAATCTATTCGCTCCAGTCGAGATTAGAGGTAAATTCGAATTTTGGAATAGGCTTGCTACAAAGATCTATATCGCCATAGCTCTTTTGAGCGGCCTAGTTTACATTACCTCAAAATTACCCGGGGCACCGCCATCTCCTTTTTGGATTTTTTTGATTTTTCATGTATATACTTTTGGAGGAGCCTTTTTACTCTATAAGACCTGGAGAACTGAAGAGGAATGATAAAGCTCTAACTAGAAAACGATTAAGTAATAATTCTTCTAGTAAACGGTAAGCAGTATCTGCAGCGTACATGCCATGAAAAAAAGTTCCTGCAAAAAGATCGAGAAATACTCGCCCTAATATCATGTCCACAAGAAACATAAAAGACACGCTTAAAATCAAAGTCCTAGCAGTAGAAGAATTTTCAAATCACCTAAGGCCAAAAAGCCTACTAGAATGAACTATTAATAAGAGTTAATTTTATCTGACACTTTCACATTTTATCTTATAAAGGCGTTAATGAGATGAAGATTCACTTTAGTATATTGGAGTACGTTTGGTCCAATGGCAGCCAGGGTGTAACGGCAAAAGAAGTGTATGATTATGTAAATAAAGGGGGCGGAAGTCTTTCCAAAGCAGCCATTATAGGCTATCTTGATGTATTATGCGAGATGAATGTGCTCAAAGTCTCTTCAGAAACCTGTAGAGGAGGAATCAGAAAGAGATACTTCCAAATAACAAGCAAAGAAAAATTCATTGAAAAATTTATTGGTAACTCTATCAAAGAAATGAAGCTCAAATATCCCAAGGAGACGTTTACTAGCTTATTTAACATCATATTAAGAGAAACTTTTACTGAGATTAGCATTAAGCAAGGATCATTTGCAAATATTACATTTCCAAGCAATTCGCTTCAAGAGTCACAAGTGCCAGGTATATGGAGACTGGATAATCCTCTGTATATCTAAAACACTAGATGTTCATAACAATATATTCGGGCACGCGCGCGCTGAACATTCTAGACTTTTCCTGCAAGCAATTTGGCGGCATATGTGAAAATATCTCTTTCAGAAATAACCTCAATTCCATTTTTATCTATAATATATGGCCTAATCTGTTCGTCTATTGAAGTCCCGCGCATCTTCTCTATTTCCAGGGTTCTCACCATTGAGCGTTCAACTTGTGAAGACTGAAGTATTATCACTCCATCCGCGAGATACTCTTCGAGCATTATAGCCCTCTCCGATTGTGCTCTGATTTCGTTTGTTAGTAAACAGGTTGCATTGGTCTCATTTAACCCATCAAATAATTTGAGAATGAGGTTTCGCCTTTCTATCACGTTAGGACAAAGTATATTCAGGTGTGTTAACGCATCTATGGATATACGTTCGGCTTTTATCGAGGCAGCTTCATCCTCTATATTCTGGATAAATTCCTTCAAAAAAGACTTCCGCGCTCGTGCTTCAATAAATGCCAATTTGCCCTTTTCGATCAGTCCTTCAACATTCCAGCCAAAATATTTTGTCTCTTCAACAATCTTACCTAGCGGCTCATCAAGACTTACAAAAAGTCCATTCTCTCCATACTTATTACAACCATTAACCAAGAATTGTGTTGCCATTATTGTCTTTCCAGTTCCAGGACCGCCACAAACCAAAACCAATCTTCCTTTAGGAAAGCCGCCGTCCATCATTGCGTCCAATCCCTCAATTCCTGTGGCTACTCTTGGGATATTAGACTTCATTTCTCTCTACCCACTTTTTGACTGTTCTATAGAATAGAACTCGCGAACATAAATAGTATTTGTATCTTTTTCTAGCATTTATATAGTTTAGTACGCCAAAAAGGATTTATTGGAAATTTTCATAAATCTAACGCTCCAGAATCATTATTGATAGGAATCGAATAGCGAGCGCTCAAAAACTAGATTGGCTGCTGAAAGCATATTGTAACGATAAGAAATTAAATCATACTTGATTGAGGAACTGAGAAGAATTCATGGGAATGATGATGATCCCGATTAAGATATCTGTCGTTTACTTATTCTTGATAGGAGTTTTTTTTGGTATCGTTTTAGGCCTTGCCTTCCCTTTTCTAAGCGATTCTTATGCGAATTTCTATCTAGCCGACGTACAGAATTATGCGCTTGGATTAAGGTCTGAATTTGGAGCGATCGGCGTCCTCTTCGCCATATTCTCGAGGAACTTTCTTTTGGCTAACGTTTTGATCCTAGGCGCATACGTTATCGCGTACTCTTATAGAAGGCAGGAGAAAGATGCATATAAGCTATTGACATTATTCACAATTTGTTCGATCTTGGCTTATGGCTTCTTTCCATATGGATTATTCATAGCTTACCTCTATCTTAAACTTCAACCAAATTTGGTAGTAAAATGGATATCCTACTTCATTCCTCATGGCCCACTGGAAATAATGATCATTCTATCAGCTGGGTCGACAGGGATCTCCCTTAGAAACTCTATTTCCTGTAAAGGAAAACTCTGGAGTTGGAGAATCGACAATATTGCAAAAAAATTGTTGATTGCAGGTTTTTCTCTGCTGGCTGCCGCGTTGATCGAGGTCTACGTTTCGCCTTACTTTCTAGCTAATTAGAGAAAGTAAAAATTTTTAAACATGTTTTTATAGGCTCTAACGCGCTTTTTGTTATTTTCACACAAAAATGCCAATAAATTAAACATTTAAAAGAGGCAAAAAGATTAACCATTTCGTTATAATCGGAATAAATAAATACTAAAAGTGTTACATTATACCAACACTAAGTGGTATGCAATGATCAGAAAAATTAGAAAAAATAGAAAGGCTGTCTCGCCGGTCATCGCGACTCTGCTTATGATCGCAATAGCTGTTGCAGCGGCAATCTTGGTCTACGTATGGTCCATGGGCCTAATAGGGACGCTACAAACGGGCGGTGGAGAACAGGTAAAAGAACAACTAATGATGGAAGCATACGACTGGACCGCCACTGGCACACTGAAAATACACCTGAGAAACGTAGGAACTACAGAGGTGGTTGTAGCAGCGGTATATGTAGAAGGAGTTTCAAATACGATGTCAAAAGTCGTTAGCATAGGGGCCGTTACAGACGCAAGCGCCACAAGCCTGCCAACAATTGTCTCCGGAAGGAGCTACAACGTAAAGATCGTTACAAGCACCGGTGGAGTGTTTTCGTACTCTTGTATCGCGGGTAAAGCAGCCTAGAACTTTCGCTTCCTTTATTTTTTTTATTTGTCATTTAGCGTTAGCTCTAAAAATATAATTTCAAATTCAATACAAGTACGAGATATTTACGGTATTAAAAGAAAGCTTGGAATCTTGATATAACTCCAGACTGTTAAAGCCACAAGATATACGACTATCGCAATAAAAAGAGTTTTCCTCATACTGCCCTCTGAACGCGCATAACTGTCTTTGAAGAGATAGGATATGGCCAACATAAAACTAGGCATAACCGTTATAAGATGATACTCCAGGACAAAAGCCATCGATAGAAACATCATAAAGCTAATGAACCAGAGCGGCACTATTCGGTATTCCTTATCCGTTTTGAATCTCATTACAGAAGATATCACTATGGCTACGATCGAAATTGGCCAAGTGAATGGGCTAAAGGAAGGGGTCAAACACAGACCCCTTATTGCGGATGTCCTTAAAATTTCCTCAGTTGTTGGATCAATAACGTAAATGGTACGAATTTCAGGGCCCAGGACCCCAGTCAAGAGGAGCCTCCAAATTATAAAAGCGCCTTCAGGATGAGACATGACTGAAAAGAGGTCGAGGATAGAAATATGGAGATTAAATAAGTCAACAAAATTATTGCCATTTAGGAAAAATACCAGATATGTTGAAGAATATGCAAAAAATGCTATAGGAAGGCTGGCAATCAAGTAAACCAGCCCTTTTAAATCTCGATTTAATATCAAAAAAATCATAAAGGCGGGTAATATAAACGCACTTTCCCATTTGGAAGCAATCCCAAAACCGATTATAGCCGATAGCAGAGGAAACAATTTATGATTCCTAGTTGCGTAAAGGAAAATGAATACCGATAAAACAACAAAGAATGTGGAATAAATATCCAGTTTTACTTGGGAGGCTGATAAAAAGAGCTTATCCATACTCAAAATATAAACCGGAAAAAGCGCGAAGTAAGTTTTGCCAAGCAACCTGATGGATAACAGATACAGAACTAACAATGTGGCTAAGCCGAATAACGCATTCATCAAATTGAAATTATGGAACAGAATCTCTGAGATGCCTATGAAGTACTTACCAAGGGGAGGATGTTCAAAATTAACCTCGCTTGGGGACGCGCCGTGAATATAAAGCCATCCTGCCAAGGCGTATACATCTTTATCGCCTATTATTTCTTCAAAACTTATGGTTTCCCCTCTTTCTATCTTTGAATATTTACTATGAACATCAGCATAATATGATTCGTCTATTCTATTGGTAAACGATCCTCGAACATTGTAAAGGAAAAGCCCTATTATCAACAATAAAAGTAAAACTTTACCTCTTTTTTTAAGAAATGGTCTTAGAATATTTAGCGTGGAGAAACGTATTTTTGAACGATTGATCATTCGCAAATCCCAAACATGAATTTGGATAATAAGAGGTTTATTTTACAAATCGGACTTTAATCATTTAATTCTTGGACATTCATTAAACGAAGTTATATAAATTATATTCAAGAGTGTGGCATCTAGGATAATAACTGAGAGCAGCGATTAGCTGTCTTATTAAAATCAACCAATGGAGTATTAAATTTGTCTCTTCAAGCCACATTCACTGTAATCGATAAAAGAAAGATGAAAAAAATTAAGAAAAATAATTGATTTATTATTTTGTGCGATAAATAGTTGTAATTCTCTGGATGAAAGTATTTTGAAAATTGCCATAATACATGGTCCCGGTTTTTATTATAACGGCGGCGGAGAAAGAATCGCTATTGAAGAAACAAAGGGACTAAGACAGCGTAACCATCATGTTGACATTTATACTACGCATTTAGAGGTGGATCATTGTTTTCCAGAAGAAACGACAAAACTGGGCGTTAAGCCATTTTTTTCAAACCTCAATTTGCCTTGTCAAGCCGCAATCAATATGATCCTTTCTTCCGCAACCTATCCCCTCCTAATACGTCGATTGCGACAATATGATGCTTTGATATGCCATTCGCAACCTGCAATTTGGTTGGGTTATAAGGTAAAAAAACCATATATAGCTTACATACACAGGCCTAACTGCTTTATCTATCCCAAACCCGTGGACCGTTGGAATTATGATATAAACTTACTTATCTTGAACAAAGTCGTTCAATCATTTCCACTAAGCAGGAAACTTGACCTAGAAAGCGTAAGAGCCTCCAATAGAATTCTCACTACTTCGCAATGGATAGCAGATTGGACAAATCTGATTTATAGAAATGCTCCCTTAAAATGCCCTCCAGCCCCATCCGATCGTTTTCACATAAAAGGCGAAAGAGATTTTTTAGATTTTCATATCCTAACGGTGACAAGGCATGCACCGATCAAGAGGCTTGATTGGCTTATAACAATGTTCAGCAAGATTCGAAAAAGAATGGATGCGAATTTGACGATCGTTGGTAAAAGTACGGAGCATACATACAAACTGTTAAAGCAAATAAAAGAATATGGATTAGAAAATTATGTACAATTTCGAGAAAATATATCGGATAACGAATTACTTCAAGAATATATGAAAGCAAAGCTTTATGTTTCCTGTGCTCAAATGGAAGATTTTGGTATAGCCCCAATTGAAGCGATGGCGTGTGGTCTTCCATTGGTCGTTTGGAGATCAGGAGGCACGGCAGAGCTAGTCACTCACGGCGAAACAGGTTTTAAAGCCAAACCCTATGATCTAAACGATCTATTTTACAAAACAATAGATCTGTTGTCGCTCAATAAAAAAGGGTGGCAAAGAATATCACGGAATGCTATTGCGAAAGCTAAAGAGTATACATGGGAAAACCATTTGAATGTACTTGAAAAGGAGCTCAAAGAAATTGTCTAAACGCATACTTAATTTGGGTTGCGGAAATGATTTTTACGGTACAGACAGAGTAGATATTAGGGAAACGAGTGCAACAACAAAAGTATACGATTTGGAAAAAGGTATACCATTTCCAAACGAACAGTTTGATGAGGTATTTGAGAAAAACCTGCTTGAACATATACGTAATGTAGGTTTCCATCTCGAAGAGATCTGGCGTGTTCTAAAGCCAAGTGGTAAATTAATCTTGCTTACGGATAACGCAGCCTGTTTAAAATATTATTTTGGAACACATACAGGATTATACGAGAGGTTACATCATAGAGATCATCACTTTGGCCTTTTCACAATACGACACTTGAAAAATCATTTACATCGATCTGGATTTAAAATAAAAAGGATTGAGTATCGCGATACAGATCACCCAAGTCGGTGCTTCGATAAATTTCTCAGATTCATTGGTTTTAAGCGATTATCGTATCCAAGAATCATGGCTGAGGCGACAAAAAAAAATTAGCCTTTTTTGTTTAGCGCACGCGATTTTATTTATATTTTAGAAAACGCTTCGTATATGGCCAGTGCAGGTTCATACTTTTCATCACTACTTTAAATTCTACTGGCAGCGGGCCTTCATATATTAATTAAAATCTATTTCCTAAGTTATCCTATTGCAACGAGTTGGCCAATCGCAAAGATCTAAAGAAATGAATCGCACTCGATCTATCAAATGGTCTTACTTTTCTTCATAAAGATAAAGGCGACCCCAATCATAACAGCCATTATCACTATCAAAGCCGGGAGGACCCTTATGACTAAAGTAGAGAAGGCCAATGGCTCCTCAACATAAAACGAGACCTTTCTACTAATCGTTAAAGATTCTCCCATGTAAGATACTCCTCCGATCCAATTAGCGTATACCACCCAACGTCCTACCATATCAGGTTTAAAATCACTCGCATAGGTACCGTTTTGGCCGGTTATTGCAGCCGTACTCATCGTTGACCCGTCTGGCCTCGTGTAGACTAACTCGATCGCCTCTCCTACGATTTGTGTTTTTATTTCACCGCTAACCTTTACGGTGTCGCCCAATCGGCACACAACTGGATTTACCGATGCTGTTGTGGCTGTTAAGCCATAGATTACATCAGCGAATACCAAATTCACTTCTTTGTTTGAGTCTAGACTTAAAATCCCTTCAGTTGAGATCGTATCCAAAGTCAAAATTTCTTCGCCTCTTTGCTCAGTCAATTGGAAGTAGGCACGCAGGCGGTAATTTCCGACAAAATCGATCGTCTTGTTGATCATAACTTCGGCCAATGTAAGTTCATTGTAGATGCCAGTTTCATCAGCTTTCACAGTCTTCTGTAGATTCAATTCATGATCGTATATCTCTATGTCCGCGGGTATGGGAAATCCTGTTATGTCTGTGACGTTTATTTTCAAATACCAGTATCGTTCGATATCCGAACCATTAAAAGTATATACCATGCCCCCGGCCCTGGTCAGAGGTGTTTTGGAAGTTGTCACATTTAATAATTTACCTTTTAATCCAACTGTAAGCGCTCCAAAAGTTGAATCGGTTATGGTTGCGTTACCCAGACTGTAAAACCTTGAGGTCTCGATATTTCCGTTCGATAATAAAGCTTTGTTTACAGCGCTGATATTCATGTCTCTGCAAGACAAACTATTCAAATCTGCTGAACCACAATCTACGCTCATAGTCTCTGCGTCGATACCTCTCCCCTCTACATCTGTTACGTTTGCGATCAAATGGCTGAACTTCGCTGAATCCATGGAGATTCTGGAGGACGCAACGTTTAAAGTAGTTCCATCGCAGTTCGTATTAACTATCTCCATCTCAACGGTCGAGCCATTAATCGATGGAACGTACAAGTTGCTGTCTTTGAATGAAATAGTATAAGAGTTGTGTAATTCGATGGTTCGGAAGCCAATTATCGATGAGTCGATATCCAGGATAAAGTTGGAGGCGTTGCCTATCCTTATTATTGAGGCATTGCTGAGAGAAGTGATGTTGCTATTTTCTAGGATTAATGTGGAATTATCGTCTACCAATACGCTATAATTCTTTTCTCCCCTAATCGATAATTGTAGCACCATATTCCTCAGAACTAGAGTGCTGTTTTTTCCAACGATTATGTCATCCGTCAAGATGGTGGAACGATTTTCAAGAACACGGATCTCTCCCTCTAAAACTACTAACTCTTCTTCCTGCGCATAAGCGTTGGATAATTGAATCGTCATCATCATGACAATAAGGGAGAATATTAACAGAGCTCTCAAGAATCTGGAACCTCCAGAACTATGACTTTATGGACAACTAGCAGTCTATATGAAACTCCTTTTAGGACTTTTGCCAATGGTTATATTTAAATTGAACCTAGAAAAAAGTGTTAATTAGCTCTAAACTGATCCTTATTTAAATGGGAAAAATAGAGTGCGTATAGCCGCACTTAGATCATTATTAGGTCTCCCAGGGGCCATGGTTAGACCTTGAGTTTTGAAAAAAGACGTAAGCTCTTACTAGATCCAGAAATCCGTGGGCTCATAGAAATAATTATAAAAAGAAATCCTAGTGAACTCAAACCTGTCTTCGACTATGATAAGGGATTTCACTTCAAGGAGATTGATGAAATAACAGGCGATGTCAAAAAGTCCAAATCCATCCTTAAGAAGCTAGAAGATAGCAAAATTCTAGAGAAAAAACTCTATGATAGAACGATTGTCTGTCCAAATTGCGGATCCTGGAGTATAAGCCTACGTTACCACTGTCCAAGTTGCAATAAGACCAATTTTGAACATAAAAGGCTGATTGAGCACATAAAGTGCGGCCTAATCGATTCACTTGACCGTTTCTGGAACAACGATGAGCTTGAATGTCCTAGATGTCGTGCGAAGTTGTATTTGGAACACGCTGATGTGAGGAATATAGGTACTTGGTTTCAGTGCTCCTCTTGTGATACTCGATTTGACGACCCAGTCATATCACAATACTGCAGAAGTTGCGACGAAAAATTCACGGTGAGGGATGCGGGCTTTGAAAGCGTCTTCTTATACGTTCTGAGTGATGGGGTTAAGGCTGAATATGAACGTGGCTTGAAAATCCTATCACCTTTGAGAAAGGAGCTGGAGAAACTCAAATATAATGTGAAAACACTTGGCTCGTTGGAAGGTAAATCTGGAACAGATCACAGATTCGACTTAATAGCTTGGAAGGATGATGAAAAAAAGCCCATAGTTTTTGATATCATACTTAGCGAGCATCCTATCAACATGACGCCGATCACTTCTATGTTCGCAAAAATATATGATGTTAACCCTGAAAGACAAATACTCGTAGCAATACCAAACCTTGAGAATGAGAGTTTAAAACTGGCTAAACTATACAAAATCGAAGTCCTAGAGGCAATGAATATAGAAGAGGGCGCTGAGAAGGTCGTAAAGCTAATGAGTGGGTCGAAGAAAAAGAAAAAGAAGGGTTGAACTCCTTCCGCTATAGAATTATTGGGCGCCACTCAATCAATATTCAAGTCAATGCTTGGCGCAAAATTATAAAAACGAGTAATTCAATAGCTAGAAATATACGAATAATAATTTAAGCGCAACTAAAGGTATGCCATTTTGATCAGGAATATACTATTTATACGATCATAATCATAGTGCATAGCTCGTTCATACGCTAAGAGTCCTGAAGTGGTAAAAGATGGATCAAAGGCTCAAGCATTTTTTAAGCGTGATCTTGCTTTTTTCTTTTCTTTTACCCTCAATTTTGCAGGTTCATGGGGAAGTAGGATGGAGTGGAGAAGTCGCCAAGTTTGTGGTATGCGAAAGTATAGATGCTTCGGTGGAAATAATAGAACCCATCAACATTAAAGACTACTTTCTTAATAATGCCTCTGAGATTTTTGCTTATTTACAAGTGAAGAATGTTCGAGGCCCAGTCACAATAAAGATCGAGTGGATCGAGCCAGATGGAGATATCTATACCTTTTCGGAATTCGGGCCAATTATCGGAGAATCCCTTAATATCACACGTTTTAGCCGTCTAGAAGTATCAGACGTATCATACAAAACTGGGAGATGGAAAGTTGATGCTTATGCTAACGATGAGTTTGTTTCAAGTACGGGCTTTGATCTTTTGCTGCCCAAACCAGTATTGATCGTGATGGGGATAACGCATAAACCCGTAATATGGACCGAGCGAACCTCACAGTTCCATATTGAGAATCATATCGGAAATACGATTACAATAACCTATACTTTGAAGAACGCTGGCGGAGTTACGGCTAAACAGGTAAAAATGGTTATGGAAGACCTTCCGCAATCCAATGGACTGAGCTTCCAAAGTGCTACTGAGCCAAAAGATTTGCCTCCAAGAGCTACAGATAAATGGACATTAGAGATTCTATGTGAAAAACTTGGCTCAGATATTGTCACTTCAGCGATGTATTTAGAAAATGAAAGAGTTTCGGATTGGAAGTGGATAATAACCATCACTTTACCAGAGTTGGATTTAGTCGATATAAAATCATCTCCTGAGGAATGGGAACGCGTCCACCCTGGCGATATTGTCACCAAGACCTATATCTTTAGAAACTTTGGCAAATTCGATGCAAAACAGGTAGGGATTAGTGTTGAACTGCCTGAAGATCTGAAATTAATCAGCGTGACACCAGCTAAGGATATAGGAAGAGGACAAGAAGCCGAATACGCAATAAATCTGGAGACAAAGAAAATTGGGAATTTTGAGGGAAATGTAACCTTAGACTCATTCGGTTATAAGATACACGAAGGAAAAACAACAGTAAATGTTCTCGCGCGGCCGGGCATATTCAATATGCGAATTTTGGCTGCTTTCGGAATAATTGTGCTAATTTTTGCTATTGTCATCACAATTCTGGTTAAGAGAAGATATATAGAAAAGATTATTTAAAGAGCGCGCGTCATGGCTTTTTCATGCGTACAAAGAAATGCTAGGCGACCTTTAATATCGGCATCTAGATAGATTTATGTTAGACCTTTAGCCAAAGTAATTAAATGATCCCAATGGGCAGGAGACTATTAGGTAAGAGGGCGGTAAGCCCAGTCATCTCGACTTTGTTAATGGTAGGCATAGTATTCGCGATGTTCGCGATAATCTATCCCTGGGCATTTTCCTCGCTAACGCTATCTGAAAGCATCGCCAATATATGGTATTCAAGCCATGAGGAGGCGGCGAAGGAAAGATTTTCGATAGAAATGGTGGTCTTCAGGAACGAAAGCGGGACTAAATATATCGATGCATATGTGAGGAATGTAGGAGAAGTTGAAATCAATGTCACGAGAATCTACATCAACGTCACCGCTCAAGCAACAGTTGACCCCGCGCTTCCAAAAACTATCTACGTAAGCGTAAGCGGGGTTGAAAACGTTGAGTGCTTTTCAATAACCTATCCGTGGACGAATGGGGAAACATATAGGATTAAGGTGATTACGGCCAGAGGCGAACAGGACATTTCTGAGGCTAGTGCTCCACCTTGAGTTGGTGGGAAGTGGTTAAACGATTGAACTCTGCTAGAAAAGGGGTCGGAACAGCCATGGGAGCAGCATTCTTCATTTCACTCTTATTGGCGGCCATAGTCACGATGGTAACAATAGACGTACATCGAACCAGATATCTACAAGCCAGAGAAGAGATGGTCGAATGGGATATAAAGAGGATAAGTGAGAGCCTAAACATAATTGGCGTGGACCAGCCGTCTAGCAATTCAAGCTATA
>CAYFUV010000091.1:0-2820 GCA_964346435.1 uncultured Candidatus Bathyarchaeia archaeon
GATCATGCCAGATACTCTAACATAAAATGTCTAGCTTTAGGGTTCAGTCCAAGTTGCTTGAAGGTATTCTATTTGATGATAATAATGATGAAGATGAAACCTGATATCTTATACGTTGATCATCATTGTTAATAAAAGAAATGTCAACACATCTTCTTTTTATTGACTTCAGGATAATTACAATAGCTATAAGGTGGTAGTAAAGATCGAAAGTGGCAAACTCTAAAAATGCCCCACTCACCAGGTATGTAATTATCCCAATTTCAGTCATATGACTGTAGTTACGTTGCCATTTTAGAGAGGTAACTTTCCCTGATTCTTTTCTCAATTTCCTTAAACTGAAGATTGAAAAAAGCGCCAATATAATGAATAAACCGAAAGTTATGAAGCCATTCTCACTCAAAACCTCAAAATATATACTATGATTATCTGAACTATACATTTCGGGTGGTCTTTCATCTTGGATTCCTAATGTTTCGAATAGTAACTTTATATTTTCCTCTTCCAAAGCTTGAAACCCAGCTCCAGTAAGCGGTAGGCTTTTCGCGACTTTCCACGCATTCTTCCATGCTGTAATTCTACTTATAGCAGATAGATCTTGTTTGTATTGAGAAATGGTTTTGACTCGGTCGACCCAGTTCTCAGGTATCCTAGGAATCAGAATAATTGCTAGTATAATCAATACAGGAATAGCTAGTACCTTACGGGAAAGTTTTAACCTTAAAAACAACAGAAAACCAACCACTGCCAATCCCAAGAGGGCTCCTCGTGAATATGTAAACATAATCGCAAGAGTAGAAAGAATGAAAGTAATTATGAGGATAATTTTCAATTGAGTCTTTCTTTCTTCTTTTGAAAGAAAATAAAAAAAAGGTAAAATCATGCCTATAGCCAAGCCTATGGCAGTATTGTCATAGAGAAAAGAGTCAGGTGGTCCCCACACTCTGTACATACCGGCACTATGGAGAGAAAAAATACCACCTTTTATACCATAAAAACCTATTGAGAAAGAAATGATCAAACACAAATATCTCAGTTTATTGCGATCGTCAATAAGAATAATAGTGAAAAAAGTCATCAACAAGACCTTTGAAACAGAAATCCATTTAATCCAGGCTAGTTGCTGATTAAATGCAAAAAAAGTAGTAAAAGTAAACATAACCCATAGAAATAAAAGTAAAATCGTTTCTCTTTCCTTAAATACATAAAGCGATACCTTTCCCTTAAAGAAGTCGAAAATAAATCCAACTAGAACGACCAAAGCAATTAATTGTGCTACAGGGAAATTATAGGCAATTCCCCACGTGAGTCTGTGGGGGTTCATGTAACTGATCCACACCCACAAGAAGATACCGATGTGAGGTCTGGCTAGGCAGAAGGGAATAGAGCCAAAGACAATAGAGAGTACTAGCAAATCTCGCATACAATTACTCTGTTACAACTTCTTCTTTCGACCTACGCATACTATGCTATAAATTACCTACTATTTTCACTGCTTATCACGGAAATTTGACGCAAGGCCAAGATAGACCATTTTTGATTTTCTGATGAGGAAATCAGCCATTTTTTTGAATTCTTCCATTTCCTCAATTCTGTAAAAACCTACAAACCAGAGAATGATGGGGAATGTCAAAAGCATTAGAAATCGGATCCAAAGACTCATAGTTAAGGAATCCAGTTCGATCATCGTTGACATCGAGTAAATAATTAACGCTGCTCCTCCCAATTTGGCGATTCGTTCCCATTCATATCTTATGGGGTATAGCCTGCGTGAAAATACAAGTGTGGCAACGGACATTGCCATATACGACATTGTTAGCGCCCAACCCGCTCCAACAATTCCTAACTTTGGAATTAACAGCCAATTCATAATCAAATTAATGATCGCGGTACCCCCAACGACGAGCCCTATGTATGTTGTTTTTTGTTTGACAAGAATTCCGACATAGAAATGGTAATAGAAACTCATAAAAACGTAGCCGAGGCTTAATATAGGCACAACCTTATATGCATCGAAAAAATTGGGCGCTGCCACAATCTTAAGAATGTCCTTGATGAGGACAGACAAACCGAGGGCAGCAAAAATCACCACGAATAAGAAATAGCTTAGAACCCGTGAATATATTGCTTCCGCATTTTTCTGCTTAGCCAGTTGAAACATTTTTGCATCCCAAATCTCCAGGAAGGGCTGAATAATTAAGGCATGAACCATAAACCCAAAACGGGCTCCCAACGCAAAAAGTCCTACACCAGACAGGGAATCATATTTGATTAGAAAGAATCGATTGGAAAAGTTCAAACTGAACATTCCGATACCAGAAGGGATCATTGGACCACCGTATCTTAACATAGCTATCAATTTTACCCATGAAAATCTAATACCTACCTCAGCAAATGTCCTGGCACCGAGTGCCAGGGCTACGATACCGTTAGAAATCAAACCACTGTAAAGAACTCCATATATCCCCATTTCACGAAAAACGATCAAATAGATATTCAATATAAGACCCAGGACCAGACTCGCCAATGAGACTCCCACATACATCCAAGACTGTTGTTTGACACGGAGGTATCCTATAGGGATAGCTTTGAATTGCATAAAAACAAAGCTTATGAAACTGATCAAAAAATAGGGACGGTATTGATCTGAACCGGTAACTAGAGTGGATATCTGGTTGATCAACACTAATCCTAAGCATGCCAAAAAAATCGATATGCAGAGATGGGCAACCAGCGCAGAGGCGATAACTTCCTTTTTATCTTGAGCCGCATCATACTTATAATAGAACCTGAAGATAGCTTCTACGATCAAGTCATATA
>CAYFUV010000092.1:0-4759 GCA_964346435.1 uncultured Candidatus Bathyarchaeia archaeon
CGGACATCAAAGCGAGTCATCCTCATATAAGACCTGTGGCAACAGAAACCTTCGGGAGGCGAATCAAGGTTCTTATGCGCGCTATTTGTTTGTTTTTTACTTATAGCAAGTTTTAAACCTAGCCAAATGTTGATGATATCCAGTCACCAATATAATGAGTTATAGTTATGACCACTAGCGCAATAATCAAATGCTCCGAAATTACTTTCCAAGATTTTTTTCTTTGCTCTCTAGCGATTTTAAGACTTAGAATAGACAATATTAATAATCCCCAAATTACGCTCACAATGATTGCTGTGGAAAGTTCGAGTAGCAAAATTGGAATAATGAATGTTAAAGCAAAGGCAAACTTAGATAAAAACGTAGAAACTGTTGATACCCATATTTCTCCTGACGCATGTTTATTCTCCGACTCTTCAGAGATATGGATACCTAATGCATCTGAAAATGCATCAGAAATTGCGATTATCAATATGCCCCCGATGATTACAAGCTTTGAATGGGTACTGGAATGTAGGCCAACCATCAATCCTAGCGTCGTGATTACTCCAGAAGTTACACCAAAACTAAAACCCACTCTCAAAGAATGGCCTAGCATAATAGATCAACGCTTCATGATTTCCTAACGATTTGGAATTTGTAGATATTAGTGGGAGTCATATGAATGATATAAATGTATGTAGTTATGTAATTCACGGGATCCCCCATCAAGAAATAAACATTAATACGTAAGGTGCGCTTTTAACTCCACTTTAAATCATATTTTCTTCACTTTTTATTTATGCAACTTATTTACATCCTATTTCCTAAAGGCTATAAAATTATGATGATACCATGTTGGCGTTTATTAGCGTCAGTGTGGGAAGTGGGATTCGAACCCACGAACCCCTGCGTGTTTTTGAACTTTGATTCTTGTTCAATTTTAATCTACTTCTTTTACCTTTTTTTATTTATGTGATAGTTCCATTTTTTTGTTCTAAAATACTTTCCGTAGCCTAACGATACCTTTAAATGCGATAGATGTCCCTTGTTAGGAGTCAGTCGTGTAGAGAAATTTCCTTTTTTTGTGCTAAAGAGCGTAACTGCCAAAGCCACTTTTTCTGCAGCCAGACTAAGAACATACAGTGGAGGTGTAATGAGATAATGGAAGGCACAATTAAATTCTTTAACTCTCCAAGAGGTTACGGTTTTATCTCCCATGATGAGGGAGGTAAAGATGCTTATGTCCATAGGGATGACATCCTAGATGGTTCAGAGCTTAATGAAGGAGACCGAGTTTCTTTTGATGAAGTAACGGAGAGTAGAGGACCTAGAGCAAAGAACGTGAAAAAACTTTAGGTCTAATTGGGTTTGCAAAAACCTCAATTTCGGAACCATAACAGGAGGTGTAAAGAAGATGACTGAAACTAATGTTAAATCGAAACAAATCAATGATAAAAAGGCAGGATCTCAGATTCCACGAGATTCAATATTCATTGGGAGTAAGCCAGTAATGAGTTATGTAACTGCAGTAATGATGCATTTCTCTGGAGGCATGAACGAATTGACAGTGAAAGCCAGGGGGAACGCTATAAGCCGTGCCGTAGATGTAGTCGAAGTCAGTAGAAGACGATTTCTTGATAACTTGACTGTTGGCGATATTACAATAGGGACAGACGTTCTTGGAGAAGGCGAGGATACAAGGAACGTTTCGACAATGGAGATTAATCTCAAGAAATCAGATTAATCGATTATAATTAAGTCGGATCTTCCATACTCCTGCTATTACACTTAAACCCCTTTTTTAGTTATTTCTTAAATCTAATTACAAAATGAAAAAATGGTGTGTAATTATAGGTGCGGGGAGTGGGATTCGAACCCACGAACCCCTGCGGGACAGGGTTTCTTAAACCGTTTGTGGTTACCTAAGCCCTGCGCCTTCAATGATTTTTACATCTTTGACCTGGCTTGGCAATCCCCGCTTTTTTATATAATTTAGAATTTTTCTAAATTTCTATTTGGGCCTTTTCAAAACCATATCTGTTGGTGCTCCGGGCGGGATTTCCAGCGAAATTCAGCATTTGAATTCACGAGCTGTTTGTTAAATTTGATACAGCTTCCCGCGATCAGCGGCTCGATTGGCCTCTAATCACCATCTATTGATTAGAAAAGGCCGCTATGCTTGACCGGACTACACCACCGGAGCACCGAAAACTGTAAGATAATGAGAACTATTTTTAAGTTTCGGTCTTAGATTACCCCAATATAATTGATCAATACCTTATTTGAAAGCCCACGAACTCGCCTTTCCATTTTTCCCATTTGATTTCTATATTGCTGACATGAGCCCCTGGTGGACCTTTTTTGCAAAATTCAATCACTTTTTTTAAATCCTCCTTCTCTCCTTCGAGTATGCATTCGACTCTCCCATCCGGCAAATTCTCTACCCATCCTTTTACTCCATAATTTTCGGCAGTTTTTCTTGTCTCATATCTAAAGAAAACTCCTTGAACATGGCCGCTTACGAGAACGTGAACTCTAGTTTTCAAGATCACCCAAACCTCTTGTTAGAAGATCGCGCAACGATCTATTAATTGCATTTTATAAAGACATATTAATAAATAGGAACATTACAACTAATTCTGGCTTTGGCTTTTAATAATTCACACGTATGGAAAAAGTGAATTTTGGAAAAAAAACTGATAAAAAATTCATTTGGGAAGATGAAACTTCGGAGGAATTATATAGCCTGATAGTTGCTAAGGAGTCTCAATCAAAAATGTCCAAATTACCGCGCCCGAGGAGTAAAGAAGTAACTGAAGGGATAGATAGATGTATCCATAGGGCGCTGTATAAATGTGCTGGTCTGACAAACGAGGAATTGAAAAAACCCATAATTGCAGTTGTCAATTCTTGGAACGAGATAGTCCCTGGCCATATGCATTTAGATAAAATAGCTTATGCTGTCAAAAGAGGAATCTGGGAATCAGGAGGAGTAGCTTTAGAATTCAATACAATTGCTGTTTGCGACGGAATTGCACAAGACCATAGTGGTTTGAGGATGTCCCTACCGAGCAGGGAATTAATAGCTGATTCAATTGAGGTGATGATCGAGAGTCATTGCTTCGATGCCATGGTTTGTATACCCAATTGCGATAAGATTAATCCAGGAATGATGATGGCAACGGCGAGACTCGATATTCCGACAATCATCTGTCCTGGTGGACCTATGTATCCCGCATACCCTACTTGGGGTCATTTCAAAGATAAAAGCATCGCTATAGGCGATCTATTCGAGGTCCCAGGTCTGTTCAGGGCGAAAAAAGTATCTAAAGAAGAAGTTGAATATCTTGAGGATATTAGCTTACCTTGCGCAGGTGCGTGCTGTGGACTTTATACTGCAACTACGACCCAATGTCTTATGGAGGCCTTGGGAATTACTTTGCCTTATATGGGAACAACTGCTGCAGTGGAATCAGCTAAGCTAAGGTTGTCGGCAGAAATTGGAAAACAAGTTGTCGAATTATTAAAAAAGGGGATTTCGCCAAGCAAGATAATGACGAAAGAGTCTTTTGAAAATGCTATAATGGTTGACATGGCCTTAGGGGGCTCTACTAATACCGTGCTTCATCTGAAAGCCGTAGCTCATGAGTTGGGTATAGAGCTGGACCTGGATATTTTCGATAAAATAGGCAGGAAAACTCCACATCTGTGCAGTATGTCACCAGGAGGAATTTATAAAATGATTGACTTGCACCGTGCCGGTGGGATACCTGCTTTGATGAGCAGGTTGAAGGGATTGATTCATGATGATTGCTTGACAGTCACCGGTGAAAGAATAGGTGACGTAATAAGGAATGCAAAGGTATATGATGAGGATGTAATCAGACAAAGGGAAAATCCCGTACATCCTGAAGGCGGACTTGCAATCTTAAAAGGATCTCTTGCCCCGAGAGGGGCGGTAATAAAGTCCTCTGCCGTTGTTTCCGAAATGTGGAAATTCAAAGGACCTGCCAAAGTCTTTGATTCTGAGCATGATGTTGTCAAGGCATTAAAGGATGACAGGATCGAAAAAGGAGACTTTATAATAATTCGATACGAAGGGCCAAAAGGAGGACCAGGCATGAGAGAGATGTTGACCGCGACTTCTTTGGTTGTTGCACTTGGATTGGGCAAATCAGTAGCTCTTGCTACTGACGGTAGATTTTCAGGAGCTACGAGAGGTCCATGTATAGGTCATGTTTCGCCAGAGGCGATGGAGAGAGGACCAATTGCGATAGTGCGGAATGGAGATACAGTCATCATGGACATCCATGCTAGGAGACTGGATGTTGATTTATCAAAAGAAGAAATAGAGAAAAGAATGAAGAATTGGAAACCAATCGAGCCCAAAGTCAAGAAAGGATATCTATACAGATATTCCACTCTTGTAGGTTCCGCTGATAAAGGCGCCGTATTCTCAAGTTGAATGAACATCGATCTTAGGATACGCCAATAGCCAGAATTCGCGATAAGAGGCATTATCTTTTTCTCTTGGGCTTCCAAGTAAGTCCTTTTATGCCTCCAATAATTCCTGATATAAATCCTAGAAAGTATCCCTCAAACAAAACTCCGCCTATGATCAGACTTAGGAATGAGAATAGGATTACAATGAAAGCTCCCGATTTGACTTTTTTTCTATCGTACATTAGAAAAGTGCCTCCCATAACTAGAACTCCAAAGACAAATGCTATTGCAGATAATACCTTTGTTGGTAAGGTCATAGACCGACTAAGACCAA
>CAYFUV010000093.1:0-19365 GCA_964346435.1 uncultured Candidatus Bathyarchaeia archaeon
GCTTTTAGTTACTTAATTAGCCCTAAATGCTATTAGCAGAGTATTTTCAAGGAAGAGATACGAGGGTCCTGTTAGGGACCAAGTCCTGGACCAATATTTATATAAATTGCTAAGGACGCTGCCGTGAAGGTGATTATCCATAATAATATATTTACTTTTCTGCTGAAGCTCAATCCAATCTCTTCTCCTAAACAATTACCTTTTCTGTCTTAGGGTCGAGTAAGTGAATTCTGTTCATATTAAGTTTTGCCCAGACTTTTTCTCCATACTTAGCTTTGAAGTCTGCTGGAGCAGTAACATTTATAGGAGTTTTACCTTTACTTAAGTGCAGTATTGTCTCCGCGCCCAGTTCCTCCTCCAACATAACAAGGAAGTTTATCGCATTTGGGCCCTTATTATGACTAACGTCCACATCTTCAGGTCTTATTCCTAGCGTTATTTCCGATGTCATCCCTTCTTTTTTAATCGGATCCTTGAATTTTGAAATATCCACTTGGAAATCACCACAATCGAAGAATACCTTATCTTTCTTCTCGTCAATAGATCCTTCTATAAAGTTCATGGCTGGACTTCCTATAAAACCTGCTACGGTCCTTGTTGCGGGATTATTATATATTTTATCCGGATCGGCAAGTTGGTGCAAAACACCTTTATGCATCATGCCAATTCTATCGGCCATACTCATAGCTTCGAGTTGGTCTGGTGTCGCGTAAATAATTGTCTGACCCAGTTCCTTAGCCATCCTCTTCAACTCGACACGCATTTCCAGCCTTAGAAGTGCATCTAAGTTGGAAAGGGGCTCATCCATCAGGAATACCTGAGGGCGTCTAACTAGCGCACGGGCTATAGCGATTCTCTGTTTTTCTCCACCGCTCGCTGTCACTGGCGTTCTATCTAGAAGATGCTCAATCTTAAGGAGTTTTGAAACGTCATTTACGCTTTTCTTGATTTCATTTTTTGGAATCTTGCGGGCCTTTAAAGGAGAGGCGATATTGTCGTAAACCTTCCATCCAGTATAGAGCGCCAAATTCTGGAATACCATAGCTACGTCTCTTTGGCTTGGGATTACGTCGTTAACGAGGTTTCCTCGGATAAAGATCTCTCCCTTAGTTGGCTGTTCAAGACCTGCTATTGTTCTAAGTAGCGTAGTCTTCCCTGCTCCTGGTCTCCCAAGGAAGCAGAGAAATTCCTTTTCACGGCATTCAAATGTGATATCGTCTACAGCGGTCTCATCTTCAAACTTCTTCGTTAGGTTCTTAACATTAACGACATCCATTCTAAAACTACCTCTTTATCGCTCCGAACGTGAAGCCTCTGACGAGATACTTCTGTATCGCCAATCCAAGCACCACTGGCGGTATGATGGCGAAGGTTCCAGTCGCGGCTAGAGGCCCATACATCTCTCCGTAGGCTGCACTATAGTTTGCCAGAAATATCGGGATCGTGTAAGCTTCCACATTCGTTAAAACAATGGCGCCGATGAAATCGCTCCAGCTGAGTATGTATATGAATAGTGCCGTAACAGCCATTCCCGTATAAGTGAGGGGCAATACAACCCTTCTAAAAGCTCCCCAGTATGACCACCCGTCCACAAGCGATGCCTCATCCACCTCGGTGGGTACCTCATCGAAGAAGCTCTTCATGAGCCACACAACGAACGGTAGGTTGAATAGACCGTACGCGGCTATCACCCCGATGTGTGTATCAATCCAGCGGAAGGCCGAATACATGATCGCTATGGGTATTAGCGCGGCTATGGGCGGCATCATCCTGAACATCAGTATTAGCTGGGGCAGTATGTTGCCTCCCGCCTTAAACCTAGATATCGCGTAGGCCGCTAGTGTTCCGGCGAAGAGCGCCAATAAGGTTCCGCCGATCGATAGAATTAAGCTGTTCCGCAAAGCCAGATTTATAGGCTCCCGTATGGTGATGAAGCCAACAAATTCTGATGCTTCAGGATTGAATATGATCTTGAAGTTTTCCCATGTAGGATTCTTAGGGATAAGTATTGCTTCTTTGGGAATCCATTCGACCGAAGGTTTAAACGAGGTAGAAAACATCCAGTATAAAGGGAAAAGGCACGGTATGAGTGCCACTGCAATTATTGTATATTTAATTATCTTACGTAGAGTTTTATTCATCTTTTTAATCTCCTCTCAATGGTTTCAATGCGAACCACGATATTACACCAATACTAACGAATATTACCAATGCTACCTGGCTTACGTATCCATAATCGAGATACTTGAAGGCTGCTTCGTAGATCCACATCGATATAGTCTGAGTACTGTATCCCGGTCCTCCGTAAGTCAGGATGTACACGCCGTCCATCAGCTTAAAACACTCGATGGCTCTCAGGATGAACGCTATCATGATAATCCGTTTCATCATCGGCAAAGATACACGCCTGAAGATCGTTAACTCCGATGCACCCAGTACGCGTGCAGCGTTTATCGGATCTGCTGGAAGAGCCAATAAGCCCGAAAGCATTATCAGGAACATAAAGGGGGTCCACTGCCAGACATCCATCAATATGGTTGTGAAAAGCGCTAAATTTGGACTGTTGAGCCAAGCAAAGCTGAAGGGCGCTCCCGTGATAACACTGACTACCTTGTTAACAGGTCCGGCAACTTGAAACATCATGAAGAACATATATCCTGAAACTGCTGGTATGACCATCATCGGAAGCAGAAAAATTGAGATAAGAATCCTCCTGCCTCTGAATTCTTCCACGAATAATAGGGCCAAGATGAAACCGAAAACAAATTCCAATACAGTCGCTATGAGGACAATAAATGCTGTGCGTGCAATTGCCATCTGAAATATATTGTCCTCGGCCATTCTAACAAGGTTCCCTCCCCAGATTAAGTCTGCCGTCCACCATGAGCCGGTCGAAGGGGACCAGTTGGTAACCGATGCATAAGCAAGTATGAATAAAGGGAAGATGGCGATAAGGTTCAACATGAAACTGATCGGGATCATCATAATCGTCGGGAACTTCTCAAGATCATTCGACCATCCTCTTAATCCTTTCATGCTCACCATTCGCAAGTCAACTCATAATCATAATAATTAGAAAAAAATAAAAAAAGGGGGTTTAGAATAGATATAGCGCTTTTAGCCACTTCCAGTCCGATACCTGTCTACTTCTGCCGATCTTGTCAGTAACATCGTTCCATAGGTCTTCGGTATTCGCTGCACATTCCTCAGCGGATATTTCGCCTATATATGCTCTGTTTAGCTCTTTATCAAGCGACAGCAGATACTCGTTCTCACCGTTGATTGATAGGTTTGGTGGGGTAGTCTCCATTGCTTGCTCTTGGATTTCGTATACGCTTGGTCCTAACGGCCAATAACGACCCGGATCAGCGTAGTAATCCTTGAATCTCGGATCCAGTGTATCAGGATCGCCTATTTGGTGGTATCTCTGCGCATCCATCCATGATCCTGCTACTGTCGAGCCCACGATGAGTCCTTCTGGGCTGGCCGCTGCTTGGCAGTACAGGTATCCGAGTTCGGGCCATTCGTAAGTACTGGTGACGAATAGACCCCAGCCGCCCATTATTCCTCCTCTTCTGAAAATGCTGCCGTCGGGTTCCCTTATGCCTATAGGGGCTCCGGCTATCGTCTTCCCTTTGACAATGCTATCTGGGGCCGCCCATGCGAAGTGGTTTATTGACGGAGGCCAGAATCCTGAAGCGGTGAGGGCGTTGTACGCGAAATTGCCGACTTGTTCACCGTATCCCCATTTTATGTTATCTTCGTGTTGGAATGGCTTTGTTCCTATGTATTCTTCAATGGCTTCTATACCATCGGGCGTATTGATCATTGGGTTCATATCGTCGTCAAACGGGTATGCGACTGGTTTCCTCATTTTGGACCAGTACACAAAGTAAGTCATGTATCCGTTTCCTATACTTCTAGCTTCACCGTTCCCATATAGATCAGGCGGTCTCGTGCAGAATTCAGCATAATTAAAGTACTCCTCGTAAGTATCTGGAACCTTCGCTTCGTATCCGTACTGTCTCTCGAAATTAGAACCCTCTCCACCTTCCATGAAGTCTCTTCTATAGCAATGGAATCCCCAGTCCGCATCGATTGGCAGACAGTATAGACCTTCTCCTACGTTCTGGGTTGTAGAGAAGCTGTGTGGGTATGGGTATCCGTCTGGTTTTCCATGGAGCCTTGGGTCATAGTACCACGCAAAATCTGCTAGGTCTTGGACAAGACCTGCACCGACGAATTCGCCGATCATCCTTGGTCTCGCGGCTAGAGCTGCATAAGCTCCTGCCTTCTGCGTTGCCTCCAACATCGCCTTCGTGAATACTTCCTCATGTCCTACGCCAACCCATTCAAATTCAAGACCCGAAGCCTCAGCGAATTTCACTGAAGATGCTTCAAGTGCTGCGACTAGACCTGAAGGGGCTAGCACCGGGAATTTGCTTCCCTTAGGGACATTGTTATCCGCCACGAACTTCTTTGCTGCGAGAAGAGCTCTCTCTTCAGCAGTAGCACCTTCTGGCTTCGTTTTCATCACAACTGCGCCAGGTTCGGTGACTGTCTTAGTCGAGGTTACAGTCGTAGTTACACCTGGAGCACCTGGAGGTGCCATCATGGAGGCTGCGCCATAACCAATCCCTGCACCAACAGCAAGGCCCACTATTCCAGTTGCGGCTGTCTTTGCGAATCCTCTTCTAGATAACTTCTTTTCTGTCATTTTGTCTTTCCTCTAACGGTGGTAGAATACAACGAAGAGATATTTAAAAGTTAATGATCGAAAACATAGGGCTGGCGGGTTAGATTTATATTTGCATATAAACTTTTCTCTAGAAGTGGTCGATATGAGTGGTAAAAAGGAAACTTTAGTTGGATTTATCGGGCTTGGGAATATGGGTCAACCTATGGCAAGGAACATACTTAAGGCCGGTTATCCGCTCATAGTCTGGAATAGAACTGTCAAGCGTACTGAATCGCTTAAGCAGATGGGTGCGCAAGTGGCTTCAAATCCAAAAGAGCTTGCATCCCGCGCCTCAATCATCATAACTATGCTTTTTGGACCAGATTCAGTTGAAGAGGTCGTATTGGGTACAAAAGGTATTCCTTCTCCTTTGATAGAAGGCGTTACTAAAGGAAAAGTCTTGGTCGATATGACAACAAATTTACCGATAGTTTCAAGAATGGTTGCTGAAGAGGTGCAAAAGAAGGGGGGCGAGATGCTTGATGCCCCAGTTTCAGGAAGCGTGAAGCCCGCAACCGAGGGGGCTTTGACGATATTAGTCGGCGGTAAAAAAGAGATCCTTGAAAAAACTAGACCAGTATTGGAAACGATGGGAAAGAAGATATTCTACATAGGTGGAAATGGTAGCGGATGCTCTATGAAGCTAACACTGAATATACATCTCGCAACCCTGATGGCTTCTTTCGCTGAATCCATGGCATTCGGTGCAAAATCCGGCATCGATCCAAATATAATGCTAGAGGTCTTCAATAACAGCGTTCTGAAGACTTACATCTCTGAGACAAAGGGCCAGAAGATTATTGACGGAGACTGGACTGCTGCTTTTGCGCTTTCCTTAATGACAAAAGATCTGGATTTGGCATCTGAATCATCAAAGGATATCAGAATTCCGATTCCTTTAGCGAGTGCGGTAAAAGAGGTATACTACGCATCCATGGCCAACGGTAAAGAGGATTTAGATTTTTCAGCCATAGCTACACAGTACGAACAAATGGGAAATCTTAAAATTTCAAAAAAGACATGAATAGGACTGCAGGCACTGAATCCTAATTTTGATATTCTATGGTCGCTTCGACATTAATGCGTGAGACATAAATTTTTCATGCAGTTTGCGTGTAAAAAAGGGGTTTAAGGTACTTCAGGATGAAGACCTAATTCTGCCAACTTCTCCTTTGTCGGTATTCCGTTCTCGTCCCAGCCACGGTGCTTGTAATATTTCTCGATAGCCTGCTCGATGCCAGTTGGAAGTTTTCCTGCCGATTCACTCGTAGTCTTAGGTTCTTCCAACAATCTCTTTGGGAATGCCATATCATCTTTCTTTGTAATTCCGTATCTTATATTCATCAGCCTGCACATATGGAAGATACGTTCACCAGCTTGACGAAGTTGCTTAAAGTCCCAATTAAGGCCTGTTGCTGCATTCCAAGTATTGAGCAGGTCTGTTAAAGTATAGTTAGCGAAGAATTGGAATTTACAATGCCCAACAGAGTTAACAATATTGTTCCAATCTTGCCATATCGCAGTCGTAATCTCAGCGTTCTTCCATGACCATCGTTCGTCGGGCGGCGCTACTGGCTTTCCGAATTCCGGCAATACAAGATTCACAATAAACAAGTGTTGTGGGTTACCTCTCTCATGACACGGTCCTCTGGCAGTATCCGTACAGTATGCTAGACCAGCTACAAATGCAGCTCTTGGATCGTGAGCCGCGATCTCGTTCCCTTTCTGTTGAACTGCCCATGCTTCAGAGCCTTTTCCGATCGCCTCAGATGCGCGTTTAATACCTTCGCCAAGTAGCCATCCGAGCTTGGTTTCTCTCAAGCCGATCCTTCTGACCATCTCAACCATAGCTTCTGCGTTACCCCATGACAAATCAAGTCCTTCTGTATCTTCCTTCGTAATAGCGCCTTTCTCGTAGGACTCCATGGCCCAAGCTATAACTACTCCAAGCGATATCGTATCCATAGTGTACATATTCGCAAGGTCATTCGCCTTACATACTGCGTCTAGGTCATCTACCATCGTATTGAATCCAAGCATTGCAAAGCTTTCGTACTCAGGGCCGACGCTATTGATCTTCTCTCCTTTCCAAGTGTACTCGATTTTTCTGTGACATGCCAACGTACAATAGAGACATGGCCAAGGCTTCGCCTTCAAATACTCGGTATATCTAGGAGCGCCGAGATTCTTTACTCCTTCATCGAACGTACCGAGTTGCCAATTCTTGATAGGAAGGTTTCCTTTTTCGTTGAATGGTTCTGCTGCAAAAGCTGTTCCATGAGTTCTCATATTTGTACCGTGCTCGTATACTTTCTTGTTTATCTCTTTATTCAACTCATCCAGTCTATCGGGATCTGCAAACTCAACTTCCTTTGTTCCTTTCACAGCCACGGCCTTCAGATTCTTCGAACCCATTACTCCGCCCATTCCAGTTCGGCTAGCGTATGATCTATTCTCATGACCTATGCAAGCGTAACGAACTAGCCTCTCTCCTCCTTGGCCTATACATGCTACTTGAACATCTTTCTCCCCAATATCCTTGATCAGCGTATCGTTAGTATAATACGAGTCTTTTCCCCATAAGTATGAGGCGTCTCTTAGCTCGGCCGAGTCATCTGTTAACCAAAGATATGTTGGCTTCTCAGACTTTCCTTGGAATACGATCGCATCATACCCTGTTTGTTTAAGCGATTGACCAAAATATCCGGTTGCAGCCGCTTCGCCATTAATATTGCTAAGAGGATTTCTAGCTATAGCTGACCACTTACCAGCACCAGTTTGTGCGATGCAGTGAAAAACTCCTGTAGCCAATATTAGCCTGTTTCCTGGGTCATATGGACCAACTTCAGCAGGAACTTCGTGATAAAGAATCCGATGACCTAGTCCTATGCCGCCAATGAAAAGTTCATAAACTTTATCTGGGACGTCTTCGTCGGTTATTTTGCCATTCGACAGGTCAACTCTTAAAATCTTATTCCATACGCCTTTCATTTTTCTACACCAGTATCTAGAAAAAAAGCATAACAGCTATATTAAATCTACTACCAAGAATTGAAAAGCAATTTTCAACTAGCGCATACTGGAAAAAATTTTTGGTATACGCTGAAATTAAAGGAAGACTCAAAAAAGTGTTGTATGAAAGTGCTCAATTGCGATCAGTAAAAAGAGATCATCATCCTGCGGCGGAGGGTTCAAGTATAGAAACGATGTCCTCCTCGCCAATCTTCTTTTCCAAGATCTCTTTGCTTATTGGGCCAACATGACTATTATTGATCAAGATCATAAGATGCTTATATCCATATTCGCCCTTTAACAGGGGATTCAGTCTCGGGTATTCCTTTCCAAGTTGCTTCAGCATACATTCCAAATCGCAATCAGGCGATAGTTTTAGTTCTACCTTTTCTTTACCGACCGTACTCCTAAGTCTCGTGTGTAACTTCACAGTAACTTTATTCAAGGGCCGAGACCTCAAATAGTTGTCATTAGGATGTTTCATAAAAGTTTTTCGAGAAAAATTGCAATTAACTTATTCAGCGAATAATCCAATAGCTTTCAATCTTTGATTATTTCAACGATCTTTTTTCTAGATTTTAAGCCTGATTTTATCCTAACCTGAGATGAAGAGATATTGAAATGTTTGGCCAATTTCTTAATTAATTCAATGTTGGCCTTACCCTTTTTAGGTCTTGAGGATAAACCAACTACGATTTTATCTCTATTTACTTTGATGAAATTTTTATGAAGCTCAACCTCGACTTCAAAATTCATAATGATAGTCTCCCTATGATTTTATTAAAAAGCTTAACAATCTCTCTAAATATGCATACAAAATACATTTACAAATTTTTCACTTGATCATATTATTCTTTTAAAATATAGGAAAATTATAGAATGCATTGAGGTTTTAAATTGTAATGATTTTAGAAATTGATCCAACGTTGAAAAGTCGTTTTCCTAATTTGCGTATTCTGGTCAGCCATATCGAGGGAGTAACGGTTGAGAGGAGTGGCAATGAATTTGAGAAATTCAGAGATGATTTCTTTCAAAATATCAAAAAGAAATACACTATTGAATCATTGAAAGATATTCCCATCTTTAGAGCATATAGAGATTTTTTCTGGAAGATTGGCATAGATCCGACGAAGATCAGACCTGCAGCTGAAGCTCTTATAAGAAGAGTACTAGCTGATAAGCCAATTCCAAAAATCAATAATGTAGTGGATGCATACAATTTGGCTTCAATCGAAACAGAGATCGCTTTAGCGGCTTTTGATGAAGACATGCTTAAAGGCGAATTGCTCATGAGGAGTGCTAGGAACGGCGAGAGATTTTTAGGAATAGGTATGGACAGATCGATCGAACTAAAAGGCGGTGAGATAATCGTCTCAGATGAAGAGAAGCTAATCGCTATATACCCTCATAGAGATTCAGAGAAAACCAAAGTAGCTAATAGAACTGGAAATGTACTGATTCTAGTATGCGGGGTTCCTGGAATCGATGGAAAATCTTTAGAAAATGCTAGGAAGACAGCCCTGGAGCATATAACAAAATTTTGTGGCGGTAAAGTAAAAATAGAGAGTCCTTAGCGTGCGTAATTTTCCTGAAAGCGATCGATATCGAGTTCAAGCATCAAGGGTCTTTAACATTCTCAAGTTTGCATTAAAACAAGGTAAAAATTTTCTTTACCTATTTATGTTTCTTTACTAACAGTCAGTTTTCCATATCTTCCTACGTTGAGCTGAGTCTCTCCTCTAAATGAGGTTACGTATCCGTTTTCGATTTGAACATCGTCATCTACCGATACTTTATCAATATCCTCATTCCATAAAGAGAGTTTAACAGTTCCAGAATCATCAGTAAAGGCAGCATCCGCAACTCTGCTTACTCCTCCGAATCTAGTCATTACTTCCCTGGTTTCGCCAATCTCTGTAATTTTACCCTTTATATCGACTCTTCTCATTCCTGGTCTCAGTTCACTAACTTTCGTTTTCCCAAACCCCCTATACGAAGCTAAATTTTAATCAAGAACATGGATGAATTGGGAGGCATTCTCTTTTTGAAGTAGAAGAGAATTAAAATTGAATTTTTAATACTTCTTTACTTCATTCATCCCTATTCTTTTGCTTTAAAATCCTATAACTGCCATTCTATGATTTAAAAGGCTTCTGCAAGAAACCGTGCTATTGTTCAATCTCTAACAAAGATTTTTATTTCTGGATAATTTTGTAGAGCTATTCCTTTATCAAGTACTTGATCTGAGGATATGTTAAGCTGTTCTATATGACAAGTATTTTGAACGACTTCAGAATTCTTCTTTATAATTCTTCCAAGTTCCCCTTTACCGTAAATAATTACTTCATGCAATGGCTTTTTCAAAGATATGCGTTTCTCCGATTTTATTTTACGCACTTCTGAAATAACCGCTTGAATCAACTCTCCTTCTCTTTCAGCTACCTCATCAATCAATTCTTGTTTCTCAGATGGCCATTGAGTTTTGTGTATACTTTCTGTTTTGGCGTCCTTCACGATCATATGATATATACTCTCCGTGAGGTGGGGACAGATTGAAGCCAGAAGTTCTATAATAATAAGAGTGGTGTGGTACAGCGCATATTGTGCAGCCTTTCTGCTATCTTCATCTTCTTTTGAGTATAGTCTATATTTTACTGATTCAATGTACTGATCGCAAAATAGATGCCAAGTAAAATTTCTTATTGAGCCTATGGCTACATTAAATTGAAAGGACTCGTATGCTTTCGTAACATCTTTTATCAATTTTTGAAGTTTGCTTAAGATCCATCTATCGAGAAGTTTCAGTTTTGTTTTTTCATTTTTGAAATCTTGTAAATTCAATGAAACGAATCTCGAAGCATTCCAAAGTTTTGTAAGAAATTTCTTTCCATATTCCACATCTCCCCAATTGAAAGGCAAGTCATAGCCTGTGGCTGCTCCTCCAGCAGCCCACTGACGTAAAGAGTCGGCACCATATTTTTCGATAGCCTCACTCGCCTCAACATAATTTCCGTAGGATTTGTGCATCATTCTCCCATCGGCTCCTCTGACCATTCCATTGATCAGCAGAGTTTTGTATGGAGCCTTTCCGAAGAGGGCCAAGTTCTTGACCATCAAATAGTAATCCCAAGTTCTAATTATATCCAAGCCATTCGGCTGCAGGTCCGCAGGGAATAGACGGTTAAAGGACTCCATATCTTTAGGCCATCCAGCGTGAACTGCACAAGTAATAGAAGAATCCATCCAAGTATCCATGACAGATTCCTCTCCATTAAATTCCGTAGAGCCGCAATTTGGACATTTTTTGATTTTTGGAGGTTCAAATCTTGGATCAATAGGTAACCAATCTTCTTTCGCTATAACAAGATCTCCACAGCCTTTACAGTACCAGACCGGTATCGGCGTTGCGAATATTCTTTGCCTTGAAATAACCCAATCCCAATCTAGTGATTTTGCCCAATCTATCATGCGAGACTTGGCAAAAGATGGGACCCATCTAAGTTTATCGGACCAATTCAAGACATCGGAGAGCATATCCCGAGTCTTCATAAACCATTGATCTCTGGAGATAATTTCAACTGGCGTATGACATCGCCAACAAGTGCCAATGCTTTGAGTTAGTTTTTCAATTCCAACAACTAGATCCTTGTTCTTCAAATCCTTGATTATAGCTGACCGACATTCTTGAATCGTCATACCGTCACATCTCCCTGCTTTTTCTGACATTCTTCCCTCTTCATTTAAGATTTTTATCACAGGGAGATCATGCCTCTTTTGCCATTTTACGTCAGTCTTATCGCCAAATGTACAGACCATGACTACTCCAGTGCCGAATTCTGGGTCGACATCTTCATCTGCTATAATAGGAATGCTTCTACTGTATATGGGAATTTTAGCATTCTTCTCGATAAGGTGAGAGTATCTCTTATCCGATGGATTAACAGCTATAGCCACACAAGCAGCCAATAGCTCCGGTCTTGTAGTCGCGATAGTTAGATCTCCTTCTCCGGTCTTGAATTTGAGATAAACAAGATTACTTTCTCTTTCTGCGTATTCAACTTCAGCTTCAGCTATTGCAGTTTCGCAACGAGGACACCAATTCACTGGATGTTCTCCAAGATAAATATGCCCTTTATCATGAAGTAAAATGAAAGAGAGTTGCGTAGCATAGAGATATTCCTTGTCCATAGTTGTATATTCTAACGACCAGTCAATAGAGTAACCTAAAGCTTTCATAGATTTCTTCATTTTAGCTATATAATCTTGTGTGAGTCTTACACAGATCTCCATGAATTTCAAGGCGGGTAGATTTCTTTTCTTGATATTGAACGTTGTTTCAGCTCTTACCTCTGTCGGGAGACCATGGCAATCCCAACCTTGAGGAAAATGCACATTATAACCTTGCATTCTCTTGAATCTAGCCACGAAGTCAAAGTAGCACCAGTTTAGAGTATTGCCCATGTGGAATTCTCCACTAGGGTAGGGTGGAGGCGTATCAATGCTATAAGTAGGCTTACTCTTGTCTTGCCTATCGTATTGATAGATCTTCTTACTGTCCCAGAATTCTTGACATCTCTTTTCTTGTTCTGACGGATCATAAGTCTTCGGTATATTGACTATTAACTCTCCACTATCTCCGGAATTCGAATTACTCAAGTAATATTAACGCTCCTTCAATCACTATGCAATCATTCGAATATGTTCATCACAAACAGTCTTTCACTCATGATCCATAATTCATAATGCAAGCAATTTCTAAAAGCACGCGTTTAGAGATATGTTCCTAGAGATTTAATTCCGTCCAGTTTATTAATCCTAGTTCCCACCTCTAAATGCATATTATCATAAGCGGCTATAGTTTTGACACCACTTTTTTCTTCAACAAATCTAGCCTCATTATTCGGGTTCATATAAATCATTCTCATTCCGAAGTTAGTTAGTATTGAAATTTCTGGTTTGACTTGATTCAAAATTTCTATTGCATCATCAGAGGATAGATGCCCTCTGAAGGGCATTCCCCTTGGCCTAAGTACAGAGATTATTAATATTCGAACACCACGATATTGTTTTTCAATTCCTCTGAAATATTCTGTATCCGGAACGTAAGCAACATCACCTGAAGGAAACTTGAACCTGAATCCCACAGTATGCGGGTCAGTATGTTTAGTTTTTGTGAACTCAATCTCATATTGCTCAAGTTCTATATGATCGCCTGGCTTAACTTCGTGAATTTTTTTCACCATTTTCCTATGATAGCTCGAGATACATGGATCGTGTCCACCGCCCCCCCTTATGACGCTCCGTGGTGCAATTAAGTGTCCTTTTTTACTGGTCATTCCATTGGTCATAGCTTCGATGAAAATTTCTCCATCATTGTAATGGTCAGGATGTGCATGTGAGATTAGTAGGGCCTTAACTTTCAGTGGACTTAATTTCATTTGATTTGAATAGACTATGGCGCCTGGACCAGGATCTAAATGGATATTTATTGGATTCAAGAACCTTATGCCACCTGTCTGTCTTCTTTGGGTTATCATCGAGAACCTTCCCCCGCCAGTACCTAAGAAAAATATTTCAGTCTTCTCCATAACGTCTATAGCTCCTTAACGCCTATGCTCTTAGTCAAAAATCTATTGAAAAATGTTGAGATTATTGTCAAAAATCCAAATGCTCCTAGTATTGCAACCAAATAGATTATTACAATTGGTAAGTACTCAAATATACCACGATAGGTATTAGAAAAAAGATCGTAAGCATACATGTAATAATTGAAGGACCAATGCAATAATATTGGCGCATGTATACCATAATATAGATACGCAAGTCCGAATACAAACCCAGCAAGAAATGCTGAAGATATCTTTCCGATGCCCCACCCTCCCCCTGGCAAATAATGATTCAAACCGAAGATCGAGCATGTAATCAATATAGTAGTCCATTCAGGTAAACTAATACCTCTTAAAAAGCCAGAATCATGCACCGTATCCATATTTGCATCCTTTTTTGCTTTATCAGGATATAGAAAACATAGTACACAGGTTGTCAGAGAGGGCAGATAGCCTTTCCTACCGAATCTAGTTAAGACAACAATAAGCAAAATGAATCCTAATGGACTAATCCTATAAGCTACCTCCTCTAGAATTGGTGAGTATGTCAACTGAAATAGACCCTCAAATGGATTAGAGAAAGATATCGATCCGGTTTCGATCCCGTAAGACTCTTGAAGGCTTTGTATCACCACAATAGTTACCATGAGCGTGCTTGAAATCATAGGCATAGTAAGTAAGAAATTGTTTAACACGTTCTTTATTGGTTTTGAGAACCCTTCGCGTATTATTGAATGAAGACTAATACGAAGGCTCCAAGCAATTGCGAAGCAGAATGAATAGAAGGTAATTAAAATGATGAAAAAAGTCCCTACGTTAATATTAACCGGAACATTGAAGCTTAGATAAATTAAGAAATTAACTGGAATGCTATCTAAATCAGAGTTGCTAACCTCCGACCCCTCATTCGTAAATAACAGAAGGTTTAATCCAATGGGCAAAGATAAGAAGTACACGAAAATAGCTAGGAAAGTTAATATGAGAAATAGAAGTTTAACCGATCTTCTTAAAATCTTGTCAATTTTTTTAGACAACGCGTTTCAACAAAATTCAATTTAGTGCGCGCATAAAAAATTGCATATAGGCGCATTATAATCTGGTAGGTATTGAATATCAATATTGTAGAAAGCTCACGATCATACTAACACACAGGAATTTTTCCTTCGATGAGTTCCATGCAAAACTTATCTATATTGGATAATTCAGTAACGATTATTTCTTCAACATCAGGGGATACCTCATTGACTTTTACGCCTGGCTCAAGAATTAGCTGAGTTGAAGCCATATCTGGTTCATTTATTGGCCTACCTATCTGACTGAGGAGCCAAACATAAACTTCCTTAATACCAGGAACATTTTTGTAAACATTGTTCGCGATGCGATATGTAAGAAGATTGTAAATCTTTCCGACGTGACTTACTGGATTTTTCCCAGCAGCTGCTTCAGAACAGGTTGGTCTATTTAGAGGGATAATGCCATTGACTCTATTTCCCCTCCCAACTTGGCCACAATCGCCTCCATCAGCAGATGTACCAAGAACGGTAAGATAAAGCCCTTTTATACCCCGTCCTTTTCTATCCGCGGTATTAAGTTGAATTCTAGGATCATAATCAGAGGCTTTAGAATCAACGAATCCCTTGATCTCTTCAAGAACTACTTCTTTCTTCCCGAAATAATCTTTCTCACTATTTACAAACCTATCAACGAATGCCATTCCTATTGTTAAGCACAGTTCATTGTCCTTTTTGGATCCCATTACCTTAATATCCTCTCCAGATTCAGGAAATCTCTTCTTAAAGTCGCTTCTGTTAAGAAATCTTTCAGTATCCAGAACTACTTTTTCCACCATAGTCAAGGGAGCAAATCCCACTGCGGCCGATGTATCATTTGCGCCAAGGAATTTCCCTCCTCTTTGGAAGATATCAGTCAATGCCTCTGATCCTCGTTTGAGCTCTACTTGATATCTCAAATGTTCTTCAGGATCTACAAATCTAAGATTTTTTTTAATCCAATCTTTAGCAGTCGATATTGCTACTTCTTCGATTGGAATTATCTCATCACCAACTTTGAAAGTTGCTCTGTCTCCAAAAATCATTAACATCGGCTCGATAATTTTACCTCCAGCAAACTTGACTTCCGTTTCTCCAGCAACCAGCATTCCCTTGTCCACATTATGGTGCATTATGGTCCCAAATTTTTTCATATATTCTCTACTAAAGCGTATAGAAATTTCGTTCATCACTGCATCGCAAATAGTATCAGGATGGCCTAAACCCTTCCTTTCACATATTTCAGTTCTCTGCTCTATGATCGCCTTTTGTTGCAATTCCTCGATAACTATTCCGCACAAGCCAATCAATACCTATTATTTTTCCTAAATAGATTTATCATTCTTTAATTAAACATATTATTGATAAAAAAATTCCTAAGAGGAATTATTATCGATCAGTTCTTGTTTATCTCCCTAGATTCCAAACCATTACTTAAAAAACCTTTTGAAAAAAATGATCGGATAGCGCGCACGAGCGTTTATAAATTAATTATTTTAAACCATTTATGAATCTAGATTAAAGATGAATTACGTATTTTGGATATGATGCCAGATGAGAAAATTTCTTGAAAGTTTCTCTTGTTTGTTGAAGGAAAAAAAAACAATACTTTGTGTTGGACTCGACCCAGCACTTCCGATACAGAGAGACGAAAATGTTATTCCTGAGAAATATCTCGAAGGTAGTGATGAAAACGAGGCAAGATTGAATTTCTGCTTAGATATTATCGATAAAATTGCGGACTATGCAATAGCAGTAAAGCTAAATGAGCAATATATGTTTGGATTATCAATAAGTCAACATCAAGAGATTACAAATTATTTGAGAGATAGAAATCTAATTTCGATATACGATTGTAAATTAGGCGATATTGCAGAATCTGCAAATTCAAAGATTTTTTGGGTTAATAGATCCGGTTACAATGCAATTACTTCATTTGTACAGCCTGGAAATCTTGGCAAAGTAGTTCGTTTCGCACATAAATATTCTCCAACAATTGGCATCATTGCGATTACATTGATGTCCAACCCAGAAGCACGCAAATATTTTATAGAATCTATGTTCAAGACAAGTCCTCTCTGCTTTGAGATAGCAAATGATGTAAGGAAGTATGATGCTGATGGATGTGTTGTTGGCGCAACTAAACACGTTATGACTGATACTATTAGGAAAATTCGCGGCATAATCGGAGATGGAAAAATTATCTTATTTCCAGGAGTGGGTGCTCAAAAAGGCGATATCGATAAGACGATTAGATTTGGAGGAAGTAACATAATGATAAATGTTGGAAGGAAAATTATCTATTCCGATAATCCAAGGGAAAAAGCGAAAGAATACGCAACAATAATTAATGAGGTGGAAAAAAAATCTTAGCGCGTACTACATTTTGAGATAATTAATTCTCAACCTTTATTTTTCTACCAGAAAAATCACGTTTGAACTGTCCAAGAGTGTTTTTCATAAGCATTAGATCTTCAAGAGTAAAAACCGGTCCTTCTTTGCAAACCCTAAATCCCGAGAGTTCACAACTTCCACAAATTCCAACACCACATTTCATGATCCTTTCTAAGCTTGCTTGAATTGGCACATTTCTCTCAATTGCTAATTTTAGAATTGATTTAATCATAAGTTCTGGGCCACAACATATGACTAAATCATATTCCTTTGTTAGCTTTCTATCGACAACGTCTAGAACTAGTCCCTTATCCCCCAAGCTTCCATCCTCAGTTACAAGAAAGACTTTACAACCTGTGGACTTAATTGCTTCTAAGAAAAGAATTTCATCAGCCTGCTTGGCACCCAATACTACATCACAATCATATCCTTTTCGCTTGGATTCCAGAGCGATACGAAGTGTTGGAACTATTCCAACTCCTCCTACTGCGATCAAAATTCGCCGCGCATCGCCAATATTAAAATGAGTTCCATAAGGGCCTCTAACTCCGATTAATTCACTCTGTTCGAGCTGGTGCAAAGCCTCTGTGGCCTCTCCAACTCGTTTCACCACTATCATCGGCGAATTCGTTTCTGGGTCGACAGTTAAACTCATTGGAATTTCATCAAATTTAGGTGTCCATATCATTGAAAATTGCCCAGGTTTCGCTGATGCACAAAATCGATCTTCGAAAATAAATGACTTTAATGTTGGCGATTCTTGCTGAATTTTTTCTATCGAAACTATGCGGGGTCTATGCATAGGAGCTATATCCATTTTATACTCGAAATTATTTTTAAGATACTAACCGATAAGCGTTTAGATATTTTGTTTAATTATTCTATGATTTTGCAATACAAACGTTTTGTATGAGCGATACTTAAGAATTTATATAGTTTAATTTAGGCCTAAAAATACTATTTGTGCATTTATTGGTGATTTGGTTGCAATCAGGTTCATATAATGAGAAAGCAGAGGTATTAAGCGATATTATATTGGCATTTTTGGATTCCTCTGGCGATTTTAAAAATATTGCATCAGAGATACTTGAGAAGTATGGAATGAAGGATCTCAAGCTAAGTGAATGGTATCCCTTTAAGAAATGGTTAGAGGCATTCAAGGAGATCTCGGAGAAGGTCGGACCAACCATCTTATACATTGCCGGGACCAGAGTTTCTGAGAAAATGAAGTGGCCGCATAACATTGACAGCCTTCAAAAAGGATTGGAATCATTAGATGCAATATATCACTCATATCATAGATACAACAATATTGGAAATTATGAGGTCCTTATCTTTGATTCTGAAAAGAGAGAGGCAGAAATCAAAAGCGATACTTCATACCCGTGCGACTTTGATAGGGGGATCATAATTTCAGCTGTAAATCGATACAGGCCTAAAGACGCTAGAAGGATACTTGTGGTTCATAAAGATCTAAGATCGTGTCGAAAGAAGGGAATAAATGACTGCATTTACCTAATCAAATGGTAAAGATGTAGATTTTAAATCGAAAAGTCACTACATCAGGAGTCCATAAAGCCGAGAGGATTTAAAAAAGCGGTCACAAGCGCCAATTTAGAATAAAACTTGGTAATTTACCCCTTCTTTCTTTAGCGCGTTTATAAGACTATTTCTCATTTGATTGAAAAATTTTTCATCTTTCGCATACTCTAAGCCATATTTCCTATATATCCGATCAGCATAGTGGTAATTCATCCTATCTATCAATACATAATCAACTTTTCCACTTAATTGCGATATCAAGTCTTCTGCTTTTGGGAGTATCGGAGCTATCATAGCACATGTCTCAATGCTATCGTTGTGAAGACGATCTAGTGCCTCAATCCTTTCATTAATTGGCGGTGCTTTTGGTTCAAAGATTCTCCTAATCGCGTCATCAGATGTAGTAATCGAAAAAATTACTTCAATCTCTCCAAGACTCTTCAAAATATCAACATCCCGTAATACTAAGGGAGATTTTGTTTGAATCGTTACTGGCCAATCATATTTTAACAGAATCTCAAGACAACTTCTTGTTAGTTTATACTTTCTCTCAATTGGTTGATATGGATCACAAACCCCACTCATCCAGACTTTGCCAATCCGCTTTCTTTTGATCTCATGTTCCAATAAAATTGGAGCATTCGTCTTTATATCAACGAATTCGCCCCACACCTCTCTATGACCAGTGACTCTTTTCATGAATCGTGCATAACAGTAACTGCAACCATGCTCGCAACCAACATAAGGATTGACCGCATAATCAGATACTTTTGATTTTGATAAGATTGTTCTAGCATCGATCTCCTTAATGATCATTCAGTTGAACCTCGCAAAAAAGTGGGTATCTTATTTGAAAGATGGTATTTATGTGTTAAGAAGAGATATCTCTTTGAGTAATAAATTAGATATGTAAAGATTATTTCTTTGAAGGATTGTGATTAAAATGGGATTAGAGGTAGAAAAGATTCGGAACAAAATTGAAAGCGATAAATTTGCGAAGTCTATGGGCATCAAATTACTTGAG
>CAYFUV010000094.1:0-2369 GCA_964346435.1 uncultured Candidatus Bathyarchaeia archaeon
TGCACTTTTTCGTTTTCTAATTTAACCGGACCAGTTAGCATCGTTGGATCCGCTAATTCTCCGTCCGTAGCTGCAAGCGATGAATTATAAATAAATGAAACTGGGTGGTCGTCTGATAAATCGGTAGTAAGATTTGTCGACCGACTTAGCATGGTTGTTATAACAGCGCTGAAATCAATGGGATTAACCGGATTTGCAGCTTTTCGCAATGCGGTAGTGCCATCATAGCAGGAAAGGCATAATAAGGAAGAACCGTCGGGCTGTCCAGGAGTTGCCTGAATAGTCGAGCTGTTATAAAGTGTATACGTGAAGCCACCAGCAGGACGGTTCCAAAATGGTTGTTTGGGACTAATAGAATGAGGTGTATGACAAAAAATACACATTTCAGATTCACTGCTAGCGTTATTCGCTCCGGGAGCGCTTACTGATAACTTATGGACAGTGTTAACTATGGATTGTGAAAGTAATAAATTCGGACTTAGTGAAGAAGTATTAATAATCATTAAACCCAAAAAATGCAGTTGAGTGTAATAATCCCTCAAAGCGTTCTGACAATATGAAATTTTGTCAGAGTTTAATAGATTTTAATTTTAATTTATTCGCTTATACTATCTCTAATCTAATTTAGATAGTGCTTCCTCAATTTTTTCGTTAATCTGGTCCTAATTTATTGTCAACTGCAATGCAGTTGAGATTGAAAGCCATGTTATCTAACTTCACGAGCAATGATTTTATTTTTTCTTTCAGTTTTTCATTTGTAATTCCAAGCCTCAGAATTGGATATTTTGCAGAACTGCCTAAAAGGGCCGGGATAATGAAATACTTAAATTTTAGTGTCCTGAGTTGATTTAACGCCGAATTCGTATTAATAATATTTCGATTTAAATAATGGATAAGGTTATGAAATACTAAGGCATTCATCACCATAACCGCTTCTGTGGCCCAAAAATTTTTTAAGCTAAAGGCGGCAAACCCGTATCCCTCTTTCAGATCTTTTACTCTATTTTCATCATTGGCCCTGGGGCGATAGGCTCGCCATATCTCCTCTGGAGAGGACTCTTCATCATTGGTTATATATAAACTGAAACGATAAGATTTTAGTTCTTCCAATTCTTTGAATAAAGCCGGGTGTTTTCCACTTGCTTTAGGACGCGAAGATTCTTCTTGTCGAACGACTACATACCGCCGAGAACGGGTCCATTTTTTGTCAAGATGTTCAAAATAAAACTCCGACACCTCAATGCCTGTATCTACTTGTTGCCACTCTTTTATCCTCTGAATCTTCTTTTGCAATATTTCCATCATTGGAACCGAAATAATATATTTGTACCCCTCCGACTCTAAATACTCAATAAGATCTATTAAATAAAAGCCCGTATCCCCCAGTACATATTTAACCTTAAACTTGCTGCCTAAAGAATGGACGGTCTGTTTAAAAAAATCTACAGAGTTTTGTCCTGAAGAAACGTTGCCTGCGCGATTCCATACATTGACAACATACCCCGAACCAAGAAAGGCCAACAAAGGATAATGGGAACGGCGCCCCGGTTTCTGAGGATTATAGCCTATCTCGGCTCCCTCTTGCATGCCATAACGCGTCAAAACACTCGAATCCAAATTCAAATTATCTTCCTCTATCTTCTCCCAAACAATAATATGCTTCCCTAAATCTCGACATGCCTCTAATAACCGTTCTGCTAAAAATTGCTTGTCAATTTTATTCCAAAAACGCGTCAACGTCGTGGAAGCTTTAGGAAACCAATCAACGGAAAATACTTCCTGCAAAGCTTCTATCCCATGTCCCCATAAAAGTAAATGAGAAAAACGATAGCCCCCACCTAATACGGTAATAAATTGACTTAACACTTTCTCGTACACCCCACCGCTGTTATTGGAGGTCTCCTTAATTGGAATATGGCGCTCTACCCAATCCCGAAATTTTATCCTCTCTAAAAATTTCCCTATCAAAACACCAAGACCTCCCCAAGCAGTAATAGATTTTGATGTGAATTCAATTTTTACTTGATTTACAAATTGTGAATCTGTAATTTTGTCATATCCATTATCTTTCATTTTTTTATACTCCTTTTGAGTTGATTAATTCAGTCGCTCAAAAGGAGTATTTTTATATATTTATTTCAATTTTGCAAGGAATTTTTTTAAGCGCAACTGCATTTTTTGGGTTTATTACTTTAATTGGATTTAAAAATGCGCAATTTATTATTTCTAAACAGGATACAATACTAGGCTTTAGTGGTTTGAACGTTATAACTTTAACATTTCTTGCTGGTCTTTTCATAACTTCCATTTTAGTATCAAGGAGAGTTAATGGAGCACTGATGATTGGAATTGTTGTCACCACAGTTTTA
>CAYFUV010000095.1:0-4255 GCA_964346435.1 uncultured Candidatus Bathyarchaeia archaeon
AAAGTAAGGGCCATTATCCCTTTACCTATTGCAGACTGTTCCCTAATATATTCACATACTCCTTCAATAGAACGCCAGAAAACCTGAGCGCGCGCGCTATTCGTGAAGCAGAATAGTATAAATGAATGAATTTATTACCAGTCTTGAACTTGCGGTTGCTTGAATAATTTGAAGGAAGAGTCGATTCATTACTATACTGTTACTCCCAACTGAATGATAAGCCCCAACTTGAATTGGCAAGTCATCAAGAACAAGCATTAAGCCAACACGATAACGCCCAAGAGATCGTTTGACCGTATCTTTGACTATCTCGTAAACGTCATTGAAATCTTTGGCTCGATCTAACTTAGATCTATAGGCTTCAACATGTGAAGATTCATTATCGGCGCTCGATGTATCTTTAGCCACAGTCATAATCCTCCCACGTATGATAGCGCAAGCAATATTTGTTAATAGCGCGCGCGCTAACAGTATAAAAGAAAAAAGAAATTAGCGACTCCGATGTAAGCACTTGCGAGTTAGATTCCGCGCTTCTTAACGACGAATGAGCCGATAACTATTGCGCCTATTAGGCCCGTTACGATTAATAACGGCGATAATAAGCCGAGCTTATCGGGGCTATAGGCAACTCCGCCAACAGGCAAGTCAATCTCAGCCCTGATCATCAAATTCCCTATTACTATCCCGGTCATTCCTCCGCAAAAACCTGTTATGTCACCGGATCGTAAAGCATCTGGTGGAGTGGTATCCAAACCGATTTCCGGCTGACCAGACGTTAAATATTCTATGCTTACGTAAAAGTCCCCTGAGACAATAATGTTGTAAGGAGTTAGGTCAACTGTAAAAAACGTACCCTTTGTAGTTGGGGTGACCGTAATAGCTGGCGTCAACAGTTCCGTACAATGATCACTCCCAACAATATGAACTTTAAAAGAAGTCAAGGTAGCTGTGGAGTGTATGTAGTATTTAACTGCTTTCAGTCGAGCTTGAGACCAACCATCGGGCAGGGAGAAGCGAACGACCAAATGATGATATGTACCCGTTGAATAGGAAACTTCTGCGCTACCATCATCGTAATACAACCACATCGCCGCAAACGCACTAGGAACGATAGATAAGGCCAATACAGCGATTAAGATCGTACCTATGAAGAAACCGCCCAATCTTCCATTCAAAACATGTTTCATCTTTCAAGAATTTGATTTAAATCTATCTAGCAAACCTTGAGTGAAAATTATCCATTCATATAATCAATCTTTTGGATATTTAACAGTAATTACCGATGCGCTAGAACGCGTTCTTCCCCTTATTGTCCTTCGCTTTCCACTCTTTGTTTTATTATTTCCGTTAGCGCTCTCAGATTGCGAAGTAAATCTGAAAGTCTTGTTGGATAATTGCGTATAATTCAGCGTTTGTATTGAATATGACGGTATTATTGTACTTTAAAGTAAAACACCTAAAAAATGGAAAAAATTAAAACATAATGAATATCATGCGGAATACAGGCGAAAGAATCCGGAAAAGATAAGAGATTACAAGAAAAAGTCACAAGAGAGGAAGAAGAAGCTGGCAAAGCCTAATGACGGATTAACGGTTGAAATATGATGACGCGAATGCTTTAGGATCTACGCCATTTTCGCATAGCAATCGCAGATGCCACGCCGATAAGGCCGACTAATGCTAGGTAAGGCGCTAGTATGTTGAATTTGTTCATAGGTGCATAGTAGCGCGCGCAGTGTTTAGAGAGGTGTTCTGATAATTAATACTCCTTTTAAAATAAAACGGGTAAGGGGAGGCCATCTGTCCCAGAATGCCATTAAATCCAATTTGGGTTTTAAAGAATAAATATGCGATCAATTGTTGTAAAAGATAGTGCATTAGGAAATGAAGTTTGTTGGTAAAACCTTAGGTGACTATTTTACAGTTTTACAGAAGTATTTAGCCATCATCATTATTCTCGGGTTGGTTAGAGTCATTAGGTTGTTTGTTAATTATCCTCCTGAAATTCAGTTTCTTGGAACAATTTTAATATTGGTAGTTACTTTCTTGGCTGGATGGGAGACAGTAAGAGAACATGGATTCAATTATAAACAAACTGGATTTGTGGGATTTTTGCTTTCTTTTGGGTCTCACTGGACATTGCCAATTTTCCACAATATGTGGGAAATGTTATACTATTTCTTAGTTAATTCCTTCGTTTTTATTATTATGACAATTTTTGGTAGTTGGTTAACAAGGATGTTCAAAAATTACAATCTGCGCGCGCGCGTAGTTAATTTCATTCCTAGCGTTTTGTAGCGCGTGCGCTAAATTCCATAAATTTCGTTGATTTCTGAATAACATATTATCCCACCCATATCTTATAGAGAGCAGAAGCTATGCAAGAGAGGCTAAAGAAAATTCAAACGAGTTCGCAAGAAATCATTAGGAACTGTAAAAGAATCGAGGATTCAATCCAAGAAATAGTTGAAGAAAGCGCCTAAAAGGACGTAAAAAAACACAAAAACAGTTGAAAAATGGTTGAATCAATATTTTATCTGAATCTTCGTTCAATCAAATATCCAACGATCCCTATTATCGCTAGAGAGGAGATTATCGCGATCATGATGATTTCACTTCTTCCCTCTCCAATATCGAAGATTATTATATCGTTTTCAGCATTTGCATGGCCCGAAACCAAAATTTGGGCATTCATATAACTTTCTACTACGTGATTTATCGTTTGATTTATTATGCTTTTCTCGATTCTCAGATATCCAGATTGCAATGGGCCTAAATACCATCTTGTCCTTTGGGAACCGACAAGAAAACTTTTTTCCCATTCCTGAACAGGAATTTCGAGGAGTTCAAAATCCAAAAGGCAAATATTTTCTAAGGCGTATATCGCATTCTCGTATGATACCGGTGTATAAAATGGAGAGAAAAATCGCGCACTTTCAGAATCTTTATGGGCTTCAAGAAATGGCATAAGCTTAGAAATTCCAACACAATTGAAACTGCTGTTTTCAATCTGGAGTTCATCAATTATTTTGAAAGATTTCCATACGCAGTTAATTTTCAGATTTTCTTCCTCTTTTTCCATAATGTTTGAAACTTCAAAACTCCCAGTTATGTTAATCCAGTTCATATTTTGTTTAAATGAAAAATTTAAATTATCGATAGCCGCCTCATCCAATTTCGCTTTAATTGCATCACTTAAGGCGTTTTTAAGATGTGGATAGCTATATCCATCCACTTCAAATTCCATTTCTGGAAGAGAAGTAAAATTCTGATAAATACTCACGAATATGGATTCAGAGACATTAGATCCTTCTATATTGATGGTGATGATAGAAGCTGATGCTATTGGAATGTTAGAGAAAATCAGAGCAAAAAGAAGGATTATTATTAATGAATTTTTTAGTTTCTTTTTTACCATCTATAGATCGCCAATAAAATAATTAAAATATCTTCATCGAATTTATCTGACCTTTGTTCCCAAAGGGACATCCTCATCAACAGTTAACCAAATTGGTCTTCCTTTTACATCAGCAGCTAGGAGCATGCCTTCTGATTTAATGCCCCTTATCGTTTTTGGCTCAAGGTTCGATAAAACCACTACTTGCTTCCCTTTTAGATCTTCTGGCGAATAAAATTCGGCTCCGCCAGCGATAAGTTGAATTTTCTTACTGCCAATGTCTGTAGAAAGTTTAAAAAGCTTTTTTGAGTCAGGTAATTTTTCAACATCAATAATCTTACCTATAACAATTTTTAACCTCATGAAATCCTCCATAGTCACGCCCATTTTACATCACTTTGAAATTATAGAATGCCTTAAGCGGCTAGCTAAAAATTTTTCTAAAAATAAAGTCGTAGATTGTATTCATTTTATTATATTATTTTAGGGTTTTTTTATAAAAAGAAAGATGATTTAATGATTTTATGATTTTTCAATAAATATATTTGTTGGTCTTAGAGGTTTATGAAATACTTCTTAAAATCAATATTCAATATTTGTTGTGGTTTGAAGTTTGAAGATCTCTATTTCAAAAGTTAATCAAAAAATTGAAGAACACATTGAAGAAATAAACAAGTGCAATCAGCGAGGTGGCAGGATGCTCTCTGTTATTGATCTCATTGATGCAGGAACTATGGATAGGAATATGGCTGCTTATTTTTTAGCAGTTATTGGAAAAGGAAAATCCTTTTTAGTCGGGTCAAAACCGGGAGGAAGTGGAAAGACAACTGTTATGGCAGCCTTACTTAATTTTATTCC
>CAYFUV010000096.1:0-2233 GCA_964346435.1 uncultured Candidatus Bathyarchaeia archaeon
TGAGTGTGTATTCGATGCTAAAAGTTATGAAAAGGCGCACCGATGGCAGAACCCTCATAAACCTAAAGCAATCCTTATGGAGAATTGTTGAAAAGTTCGAACTAAAGGCGGCATATGAGGTCTGCATACAACAAGATGCCCTTCAAACAATAGCCTTTATCAAAAAGCTTGGGTTAAAGTTGGCCATAGTAACCAATAATGGGCGCAAAGCCACCAATATAGTCATCAGAAGGCTTGGCTTGGAATTTTTCTTCGATGTAATAGTTACAAGAGAAGATGTTGAGGAATTGAAGCCTGATGGTGGGAGCATAGGGCGAACTGTAAAGATTCTTGGGATTGAAGCGAGGGAAACAGTTTACGTCGGAGATAGCGTAATAGACGTCTTGGCAGCGAAGAATGCCAGAGTGATCTCTGTAGCAGTGCCGACAGGTATTTCTAGTATAAGAGATCTGATCAAAGCAGAGCCCGATTATATCATATCCTCGTTAAAAGATATCGAAGTCTTGCTCAATACCCCACTCCACAACTAAAAGGATATATATAACTATTGTTATACCTTTAATATGAGTTCGTATCTGAATCTACTAAAAGATTTAAAACCCTATCAGGAAGTACGTGGTGTATAAATTGGCGTCTAGAAAGAGTGTCCATTTTAAGTTAGACAAGCTGAAGAGTAAATTAGCCGAAATCGACGGATTAGAGGTTTCTATAGGAAAGTTAATGGGTGAAGAGTGGAAGGAACCCTTCGGTCCGACACCATGCCCCTCTTTAACTACTCTCAGGGAATGGGACTTAAAACTTTTAAAGCGTTACAAACCATTTTACCTGCCTTACTGTGACGTATGTTGCCTCTGCACTATGGGCAAATGTGATCTTACAGCAGGTAAGAGGGGAGCGTGTGGGCTAGACGTATGCGCTCAGCAGTCGAGGACCGTTCTCCTTGCCAGCTGTATGGGAGCTGCGGCTCATATTGGTCATGCAAGACATCTAGTTGAGCATCTGATTGAAAAGTATGGTAGGGATAGCCCGATCGACATAGGAAAATCTGTGGGTGTCGATATTCAGGCTCCTGTAACGAGGTTAGTCTATGGAGAAAAGCCAGAAACTTTAGGGGACTTAGAAGAGGTACTGGATTATGTTGAAAACCAAGTCACTCAACTTTTAGCATCTACCGCCACAGGTCAGGAAGGGGATAAACTAGATTTTGAATCGAAAGTATTCCATGCAGGAATGATCGACCAAGTCGGTATGGAAGTTGCCGACATAGCCCAGATCTCTGCCTACGGGTTCCCTAAGGCTGACCCAGAAGCTTCCTTAGTAGAGATAGGTATGGGCGTTATCGATACTAAAAAGCCTGTCATTCTAGTCATAGGTCATAATGTTCCACCTTCTGTTGAGATCATCGACTACATGGACGAGGCTAGCCTCTCAGACAGTATTGATGTTGCAGGTATATGCTGTACATCCATCGATGCTGCAAGATACAACCCCAGAGCAAAGATCGTTGGACCTATATCTTGGCAACTGAGGTTCATCAGAAGTGGCATAGCAGATGTAATTGTAGTCGATGAACAATGTATCCGAACAGATGTCTTGATGGAAGCGAAGAGGACTATGACACCTGTGATAGCTACTGCAGAAAAAAACTGCCTCGGCCTGACCAACCGAACTCTCGATCTAGCAGACGAAATCGTGGCAGACCTTGTAGAAGGAAAGGCTTCTGGTGCCCTTATCTTCGATCCGGAGAAGGTGGGGGAGGTCGCTGTCAGGACTGCTATGCTCCTTGCACCCAAGAGGGCCAAGTTCAAGGTTATCCCAGAAGCGAAAGACATCATAGAAGGTGCAGGCGAATGTGCACAATGCCACTTTACCCCATGTATGAGAGCTTGCCCTAACAACCTACCAATTCGTGAAGCGATGGAGCTGGCGGCCCAGGGAGAACTAGAAGGCTTATCGAATCTTTATGAGGCATGTATAGGTTGTGGGCGTTGTGAGAGTGCATGTACCAATGAATTGCCCATCCACAGCTACATTATAGGTGCTTCTGAGAAGAGAATCAAAGAGGAGAAGTTCAAGATCAGATCAGGGAGAGGAGCCATACAAGATGTCGAGATAAGGAGGGTTGGAGGGCCCATCGTTCTAGGAGAGATACCAGGGGTCATAGCCTTGGTTGGTTGTGCAAACTATCCTAAGGGAGGAAACGAAGTTGCAGAGATCGCTGAAGAGTTCGCTA
>CAYFUV010000097.1:0-1704 GCA_964346435.1 uncultured Candidatus Bathyarchaeia archaeon
AGATGATGCGCACGGTATTATTCACTAGTATCTGGGCTAACGCCAATGCTCTCTTCATGCAGGGATCTGCTTTTTTTTCAAACAAAAAAGACACTTCGCGAGGCCAAAGATTGAGAAGCGTGCGGATGGGTATAGTTTAAAATAATCTCGATGACTAACTTGAAGGAGTGGAACGTGACCTGCAGTGAATCTTAGTGCAATGCCTTATGAATTCGTAACTTCAGAAAAGATAACTATTGACTACCTTAATTATGCTAATCACCTCAAGCAGGTGTTCCCTAAGCATTTTAAAGAGCCGAGTGTCCGAAACTTTGACAGAGATCGACAGAAAATTGTAAATAAGCTGCTCGGCTACAACCGGAAAATAAACGCTCCGAAACAAGTAATTCACAACATAGAGTCTCTTTCGCAACCTGAAACTTACGCGGTAATAACTGGTCAGCAACCCGGCATATTCTCCGGCCCACTCTACACGGTTTACAAAGCAATTTCTACCATTGTTATGTGTGAAAGATTATCCGACCTGAAACACTCATTTGTTCCTATATTCTGGAACGCATCTGAAGATCATGACCTTTCCGAAGTCGATCACATCGCCATATTCAAACAAAATGAGCCATTCGAGATCCACTACGATTGTGAGCCGAGAGGTTTAGCTTTTTCACATATGAGTCTCGATAAATCCAAATTAAAGAAAATATTAACAATAATAGAACCTGTCTTTCCAAACTCAGAGTTTAAGACGCCCTTACTAAAGGAAATTAACGAAATTATTCAAACGTCATCCACTATGGGAGATTTTTTCTCTAGATTTATGATTTACCTCTTGGGGGAATTGGGGCTCGTTATGATAGAGCCACAGTACTTAAGGGATTTGATGACTCCTATCTTTGATAGGTTAATTAGAAGGCCAACTGAATGTACGCAAATCCTGAATGAAACAGGTTCAAAACTCAAGAAGCTTGGCTATTCGCCCAAAATCCACAAGAAATCTAACATGTGCAATTTTTTCATCTCTAACGACAAGGGGAAACGACTGCGAGTTACGTACAATGGGAAATTTCGAGTTGCCAACGAGACCTTCTCTCAGAGAGAACTCCTTCGTGTGTTAGATGACAATCCTTTTCGTTTTAGTGCGAACGCTGTCACCAGACCTATTACTCAGGATTTCCTTTTTCCAACTTTTGCTTATGTGGCTGGACCAAATGAGATAGCCTACCAAGCACAATTGAATGGAATATACGATTTTTTTGCACTGGAGATGCCTGTTATATTCCCTAGATTTGGGGCTACCATAGTCGAGAAAAAAGTATCCAAAGTCCTTGGGAAATATAAGGCAGAAATTGATGAATTGAGGAATCCAGAAAAACTATTGAAAAAATTGGCTAAGGAGAAAATTGATTATGTCCTCAATTCTTTTAAAGGTGAGGTTTTAAAGGGTATGGCTGAAGTGACTCGACAGGCTGAGTCTATTGATGAAACTCTGATCGGACCCTGTTCCCTCGCAAGGGGTAGAATCCTTAAAACAATTGAAGTCTTGGAAGACAAAATCGCTTCGAAACTGAAGGAACATGATTTGGTTGTCAGACAGCAGATCACTAAAGCCTACAACAATCTTTTTCCTTATGGAGACCTGCAAGAAAGGCAGATAAATGTCTTGGAGTATCTCATAAAATTTGGGAAGGAGTTTCTGAGAATTGTCTA
>CAYFUV010000098.1:0-2670 GCA_964346435.1 uncultured Candidatus Bathyarchaeia archaeon
GAAGAGATTTTTTATCTCCCTCTTCTAATTTTTTAAATGCTTTTCTCGCTCCTTCTTCGTATTGTTTTTTATTTGCATTAACGTAAATTTCCATCAGATGTTTTATCGGATCTTTTTCTAATTTTTTTTCGCTTCCGAATTTTTCATATCCAAGAAGAAGTCTTCCAAACTGGGTTCCCCAGTCACCAGGATAATTAATTCTTATAACTCTGTATCCCTGAAATTCAAAAATCTTTGCCAGAGAATTTCCAATTATTGTTGAACGAAGATGCCCTATTCCAAATGGTCTTGCAACGTTCGGAGAGGAAAATTCAACCACTACTTTTTTCCCTTTACCTATCTTGCTCTGGCCGTAATCTTTTTTCTTGAGAATTGAATCCCAAACAACTTGCCTTGCCAGACTTCCCCTATTGACAAAGAAATTCAGGTAAGACCCCTTGCTTTGAACATCTTCAAAATCTGTCGCTGGCGCATTTCCGATTTTTTCCCTTAATTCAATTGCGATCTGGTCTGGCTCATCTTTTAGTTTATCAGAAAGCACAAAGCACGGGAAAGAATAATCTCCAAATTCAGGATTTGGAGGAATTTCAATTAGAGCTTCTATCTCTTTGTTTTTTAAGTCAACTCCTTTTTCCTTGAGAGCTTTCCTAAGAATCTTAACAACCACTTCTTTCATGATTGATAAAATGAAAAGTGGTTAATAAAGATTTCTCAAATCATAAGTTTTTTAAGTCAAAAATGTTCAGTTTTTATAAGAGGGAGTTCCGGAGCGGTCAAACGGGCAGCCCCTAAGAGGCTGTGGCTTAGTGCCTTCGCAGGTTCGAATCCTGTCTCCCTCATTCCGATAATTCTCATAAATCATAATAGGATTCTGTAAAATTATCGCTGATAAAAAAGTAAAAAAATAAAATATATATACTTTATTTGTTAATTAACTATAATGAAAAGGGGTCTGAAGTTAGGTTTATTCTTAGCTGGAGTTTTAATTAGTTTATGCTGTGTTTCTAGCGTAAATGCAACTGATTATTATGTAAATGCAACGACAGGAAATGATTCTCTCGCTGGTACAAGTCCTGCCACTGCGTGGAAAACTATCTCTAAAGTTAATGGAGAAACTTTTAGTCCAGGAGATAATATTTATTTTGAAAAGGGGCAAACTTGGCGGGAAAAGTTAATTGTTCCCTCTTCTGGAAACTCAACTGATCCGATAACTTTTGGAGCTTATGGAAGCGGAAATAAACCCAAAATTCTCAGGTCTGTAGCGAAAAATTCTACAGGAGACTGGACAAACGAAGCCGGGAATCTTTGGTATGCTTCATCTACTACTGAAGTTAGACTTGCTGTTTTCGATTCAGAGGCAAGTTACGCCACAAGAGAGACAGTCAAGGCTAATTTAACAGAACAAGGTGAACTTTGGTGGGATTCTGGCAATAGCAGAGTTTATATTTACTCTACAAGTAATCCTGCCACTTATTACAATGGTAATGTTGAATTATGTTTATACAGCTTTGCAATCCAAGTTGAGGCTAAGGATTATATTGTAATTGATGGATTAGATTTGAGATATGGGTCATCAGATGCGATTAGGCTTATTCTTACTGATGGTCATATAACAATCCAGAATTGCACTATGAAATATTTTGGTTACACGCGGACTGGGCTTAATTATGAGGGGGCTGCTTTTTACGGAGTTGATTTAGCTAGTTTTACATTCGATAATAATACTGTTTCGTATGTATGGACAGGAGTCTTTCATTCAGACGATGATGGTGGATGCGTTGCAACGATTACTAATAATGATATGTCTTATAATGTATTCAGAGGAAGTTTTTCTGGTTTGATTGCTTTTGGTGGTCAGACTTCTATAAGTATTGATTATGATGGAAGCGTGATAAGTGGTAATACAATTCACAATTGGGCGGGTACTGGCATTTTGCTTTCGCATAGTTCAGCCATAATAATAGAAAAAAATATAATCCACACAAATACAGAACAGGCAGATGATAGTCAAGTAGGCATCCAGGGTCCTGGAACGAACAAAGGATGGCACATAATTCGTTATAATTTCATCTACAATGTGAAGGGAAATCCAGGTTCGTATGATGGGGGGGTTGGAATTGATTCCAGACGTGGAAGAAATATGCAGGTTTATTACAATATTATCCATGATTGTACCAAAGGAATTGGTGATAGGGAAAAATTTGCCAACGGCGATAACGATAACAATTCTTATTATAGCAATACCATACAGGGTTGTTCTCAATATGGGATGAAAATTTATAACGGGATTGAGGGCAATGTTAAAACAGTTACTGTAAGGAATAATATTTTCGACGGCTCTACTGACGACCTTAATGTTAATGATTATATTACAGTTACAGGAGGCTATAACTGTCTTGTCAATGATGCCTCGGTAGGGGTAGGAACTGGTTCGACATATAGCAATGCTACGAGTGATCTCTATGCAACAGACCCACTTTTCGTTAATACTTCAAATAATGATTTTCATCTTCAATCTAATTCTCTTTGCATTGATAATGGAACAGACGTCAACTTGACTCAGGATTATGCAGGAAATACAGTTCCTCAAGGTGATGGAGTTGATATAGGAGCGTATGAGTATACAGGAAATTACTATGTAGACGCTACAAACGGAAATGATTCTTATAA
>CAYFUV010000099.1:0-3229 GCA_964346435.1 uncultured Candidatus Bathyarchaeia archaeon
CCTTGCTTCTGACTCATCTAGTTATGTAACTGGGATAACTATATTGGTAGACGGCGGGATCACGGTTTAGCGCTTGAATGCATAATGCTAAACCTTGAATAAATCATATGTTTCGCATTGTTTTTTCATCTCTTCAAGTCCTTCTCTTAATGAGGGCATCTTGATTTTTAGAGCCTCTTCAATTTTACTTACGTCAAGACAAGTACATAGAGGAATTTGCATAGTCGATTTATCCATATCTATTCCAATTGATTTGACAAAACTATACGTATTCACAGCGGTTATCAATCCTTCATCCAAATCGAATACTTTTGCGATCTCTTTTACGAAAGCAATTCTAGAGATGCAATTTTTTTCTGCGATGTGGAATATTCCTTGTTGGTCTTTTTCATGTAATTTTAAGACAAGTTTAGCAAAGTTGCTGGCTAATGTGGGTGTCTGGAACCAATCTATTGGCATAGAAATTTTTTCTCCATCTCTCAATGCGTTTATTATATTTATCGTCCATCCTCCTCGTCTTTTTGTATGCTCCTCTCTCGAAGATTTATCTTTTGGAACTGCAAAACTATTCCCATAGATATTCGCTGGACGTGCGGACATCCATTTTGCTCCCGATTTTTTGAGCTCATTTTCAGCCTTCAGCTTAGTCATCCCATAGTGGTTTACAGGTATTGCCTCGTCGCTTTCTGAATATCTTTTTCCAAACCTTATTTTTCCATCAAAAACCCAATCAGAAGAAGTTAATATTATTCTAGCACCCACTTTCACACAAGCGTCTGCCAAATTTCTTGTACCTTGGACGTTTACTTTATTTGCGAATTCACGCTTTTCTTCGCATACTATCGGGTCAACAACTGCGCCACAATGTACTACTAAATCTGGCTTATTATTTTTAATTATATCAAAGCATGCTTCTCTATCTGAAATATCCATTTTCTCAATTTCATAACCTTCAACTTTAATTGGGTTAAGAGAAGTCGCTATGACCTCATATTTATCCTTAGCAAACCAGACTACGTTGCTACCCAAGAAACCATCTGCTCCTGTAACCAGAATTTTCTCCATTAAATCACGACCACGCTATCTTGAAAAAGAATATTGAAATGCGTATCAAATACGTTTGACTCTTATAGATTTTATGATATTCAAAATTCTAACTCGAGTGTTAGAAACCTTTACAAGTACCTCAAAGTTGTAATATTGTCCTCAATTTATCCAAGCATAGGATCCCTTATACTTAACGCCGGAGGGCAAGAAGTAAAATAATGTCTAACTTCACTTCCAGCTATAGTCTTGACTCCAAATACAGATGGATAATTCTAATTATGGCTTGGCTGATATACTTCTGCTTTGGCTTAATTTCATTTTCATTGGCGCCCTTGGTCACATTAATTATGAAAGATCTCAATTTGACATATACGGAAGTTGGTTTCATTGCAGGATCATGGCCGTTGATGTATATCATTTTATCCTATCCCGAAGGATATATTATCGATCGATTAGGTGATAAGAAATCACTCGCTCTTGGAATTTTTTTAATTTCCATATCAAGTATATTCAGAGGTTTGGCAAGTGATTTCTTTAGCCTTTTTATTCCAACAGCTTTTTTTGGAATAGGGGCTCCGATGATATCTATAGGCTTGCCGAAACTCGTTTCAACATGGTTTTCAGGAAAAGAGAGAGGAATTGCCTCTGGAATCTATTATACTGGCGTCTCCTCTGGCACTGCTTTCTCCCTTGGGGCGACTAACAGCATAATTCTCCCATTTATGGGGACATGGAAGAATTGCTTCTTCTTGTACGGTCTTGTTGGATTAGTAATCACTATAATCTGGATTAAGTTTGCACGTACTCGAATAGACTACAGTTCTGCTGAGAGTACACGCGTTGATCGAAGAACATGGAAAGCCATGGTTGAATTACTAAGACATCGAAATATCTTATTAACAGTCATAATAGGTTCTACAACCTTCCTAACGGTTCATAGTCTTAATAACTGGCTTCCTAAGATTTTAGAGTCACAAATGTTCACCGCCGTGATTGCTGGGTATATTGCAGCTATTCTTAGCGTTTGTAGAATCCTAGGAGGCCTAATTATTCCAAGACTCTCTTATTCGATCGGATCTAGAAAGATTTCGGTATCGGTCATATTAATTATGAACGCTTTATCCATCTTTTTTATAGCAAGCACCTTTGAAACTCTATTGTGGTTGGGAATAATTATTATCGGATTTTGCATGGGTGCCTTAACGCCCATCTTACTTACAATTTTAATGGATATGCCTGAAGTAGGCTCGAAATACATGGGATCAGCGGGAGGGCTATTCTTCTCTATTGGTGAAGTAGGAGGAGTCATTGGGCCAGTATTAATTGGATTTCTGAAAGATTTAACTGGATCCTTCTTCCCAGGACTATTTATGCTGGCATTTATTGCAATTATTATGTTAGCATTCAATGCGTTAGTGAAATAGGCCCGTAATAATATGATCGAATCTTATAATGTCCAGTTTTCGCGCATACAATTCTAGAGAAGAAAATAAAACTTTTTATATAATTTATGCTCTACGAACTAGACAGAGGTCCTGATATGTACTACGACTCAGCCTGTAAACGATCAATAATACTTTCGAAGAAATCATCGGGATCAGGATCAACTCAGTCATCAAACTGAGTCGAACAGCAGGGGCCTCGATTAGTTCTTCATTCTTTTGCTGCTTCGACTTTGTCATTTTAGGAGATCAGCTATTATTGTTTTCAAGAAATGTAACAGAGAATGTTGGAAGAAATTTAGAAATCGCGATATTTGGCAGGGATTCTTCTGCAAATCTCAAACTTGCTTACGAGCTTACTAACAATGCACTTAGTTTTTACAATATTCAACTTGGCTATATTTGGCAGTGTTATTTTAGGAGCTGATGAAATATGGGTCTGATCGTTTTCGATTTGGATGGAGTATTGATTGATGAATATTTACCAGAGTTAGCAAAAGTGGTGGATAAAGAAAAGGAGGTGGATGAGCTCACTCGGCGAACAATGGAAGGAGAGATAAAATGGAAAAAAGCTCTAAGTAAGCGAATTGCCCAATTGAGAGGATTAGACTTTGAAATTGCAAAAAAAGTTGCGAGAGAGATGGAATATCATGATGGCGTAGTTGAAACTTTAAAACATTTAAAGGAAAGTGGTCATTTGTTGGCAGTTATTACAGGTGGTTTTGACGTTTTTGAAGAAC
>CAYFUV010000100.1:0-5945 GCA_964346435.1 uncultured Candidatus Bathyarchaeia archaeon
TATTTAATAAATATTCTATATATTAATTGCTTAATTATTAATTTTAATACAATTTGAGTCTTATTGTGAGGGCTTTTTAATATACGTTATGAACTGGTCTCAATTAATAAAGTTCTCAAGTTGTGAGGTTCAGTGTTCTAAAGAAGTAAAAGTGTTTATAAAAGCCATACGGCTACTGTTAACCGAGTAGTACATTGTAAGTCTAACAATGTTTCTGTTTCAATAAAGAACACCCCTATCAAACAAAACCTCGATAATGGGGTTAAATTTTGTTGAGGTGTATACTGCGAACAGTATACTGTTATTAAATCTTAAATTAGATTGGTGATAAGTATTCAAGCTAGCTTGCTTTCTTATATGAACCAATTAATACGCTAGAGTGCTCTGAATACCATCTAGGAAAATAGTAAATTTTAGAATACTTTATATTGCTAGTATTGAGGAAATGAAATGTCTACACTCCTTCTCCTAGTTATGGCCCCAGCGATCTATTACAACGTTCGTGGGATTATTGAAAGTTATTAGGGTTATAACTAAGCTTTAACTCCATCTTTTAATTTGGTAATATTCATCTGACATTTTATCGAACTCTTCTTTTTGAACGACTTCACCCTCTGAAGCGCCTTTTTTCAATCCCTCACGCATAAATCTTACTGGTAATGTATCATCGTTTCGTTCAATTCCTTCTCTCATATTAAATGATCGGACCAAGTTATTTATCCTTTCAGCAATCCTAATCAACTCTATCTTTTCTGTTCTAATTCCTGTAACAATAGAGTAGAGTTCAAGTAGTTCATCCCAGAGTATGGGTCCGATAGTTGGTAAACAAAGGAACTTGCATAAAACCATAGAGTCCACTAGGGCATAGAAATCTTCTTGTTCCTTGACCATTTTCGCTTGGCCTTCATATGAAAAACGATCTATTTCTTTATCTTCTCCGAAGGGATGAGAACCCATTAAGTTTGGTCTATAAGTCAAATGACGTAAGTGACAAGCTCCTCTACAAGAAACAGCAAAGGCTAAAGCTACGCCTTTAAGTCCTCTCGGGTCATAACCTGGTGGTTCAAGACCCTTAACATGCATTGCAAGTTTTGCAGCACCTTTACCTATTCCCTCAGCGGCCATCCTCACGCCTTCGGCTAAAAGATTGCCGAACCCATTTCGATAAGCTATGTTTCTCAACATTACCAGAATTGCTTCCTGATTTCCAAAAGTTAGTGATAAGCCATCCGTATTCTTATCTGTTATAATTTTATTCTCATAACACATCATAGCAAAAGCTATGCTATTTCCAGCTGTTATTGTATCTATTCCAAGTCTGTCGCATATTTCGTTTGCTTTTGCTATTGACTCCAAGTTATTGTTTCCACATAGAGCTCCGAAAGCAAATGATGTCTCATATTCTGGCCCTTCGACTTCTGTTCCAGCGTAAGGCCCACTTTTTATTTCGGACATTTTCCTACATGCAACAGCACATGAATAACATGCCTTTTTGCGTTTCACTATCTTTTCCTTCATGGTTTCAGCGTTAATTTCTTCAAATCCGTCAAATTCTCCCTGCTGCCAATATCGTGTTGGTAGAGTGCCGGTAGTATTGGTAAAAGCCATAATAGCAGGTGTACCATAATTCGTAAGCGATTTGTGGGTTTCTTTTATTTTATTATTGAGTTCACTTTTAAATTGATCAAATTTTTCTGTATTTGCGATTTCTACCTTTTTACTTCCCAAGATAGCAATTGCTTTCAGCTTCTTGGAACCCATAATCGCACCAACACCACACCGTCCAAATTCCCTGCCTTTATCATGACTTATACAAGCATATTTGACTAAGTTTTCTCCAGCTGGACCAATTGAAAGGACTTGAAATCTTTTCCCGTAATCTTTTTTGATGATATCTTGTGTCTCGAATGTGTCTTTCCCCCATAAATGCGAAGCATCCTTTATTTCAAAATTATCATCTTCAATCACAATGAATGATGGACTTTTAGACACTCCCTTGATTATTAGTGCATCATATCCTGCCCATTTCATGTGTGCCGGAAAATGGCCTCCACACTGTGATTCTCCCCAAATGCCCGTTAAAGGCGATTTAAAGACCGCACAAAACCGCGAATTCCCAGACAAAGGAACACCTGTTATTGGTCCAACAGAAAAAATCAAAGGACTTTCCGAGGAGAGAGGAGCCATTTTGGGTTTTGTTTCCTCAAAAAGTATTTTTGCACTAAGCCCTTTGCCCCCGATAAATTTTGAAATTGTTTCTTCTTTAAGTTGTTCAACTATAATTTTGCCTGTAGTTAAATCTACTCTTACTAATTTACCAGCATATCCATACAATATTCTATCCTCCAAGTTTTCGAAAATTTGTAAAATGGTTCATAATAAAGTAGTTTTCAAATTATCAAAGCCAAAATATCTATCAGTATATCATTAGATTTGTCCTGTTTCCTTGTAATATTGCCTTGCTTCTTCTAGAATTTCATTTAATTCGTTTTCTTGATCTTGAGGTAAGGGTGTTGGACTAAAAGTAGAAAGTATTTCCTCTACTCTTTCCTTTGCATAATCAATACACATTTTTTTCGATTTTTCTACCCATTCTGGATACGAAAGGCGATCAGCCGCTTTTGGTAAAAATTGTTCTTTTTTCCACCATTTTCTTGTATGTGCTAGAGCTAAAAATGTACCGGGGATTGGACCAACCTTCTCTATCAAATCCAAGGCTAAAGTTTCTTCATTTACTTCAAATCCTTCTACTAAACGTCCTATAATTCCTGCAATATCGTCATCTAATATGGATTGAATGGGATGATATGTAAGCTCCGCGGATACGCTACCATGTAAAGTTATTAGGTTTGCTCCAGATAGAGCAGACATTGAACAGGCTAGCATTTTCTCGTATCCAGCCTGGAAATCCATTGTTTTTGAACTACAATAGCCACTTGCAGAATTATACACAGGGAATCTATAAAACTCCCGCCACATTTGATTAAACGCCAAATGATACAGAGAAACACCGACATCACCAAATGCTGGGAGCCCAGATCGCATCTCCATAGGAAATGTGAATGTTCCAGCAATTAATTTTGCTCCGGGCTTTTCAAGTTGTGTTAATACTACTGAAGGAAGCAATTCACTGTTTGTTGCTACTAATGAACCAGCAATTGTAGCAGGGGCTGTTCCCCCCATAGTGGTGCCACTAGTTATTACAATTGGAAAATCAGCATTGATATATCTAAAACCTGCTTCGATAGCTTCCGCGCCCCAAGTCAAAGGAGAAGCAGATAACATCAACCCAATGATTTCAGAATTGACAACTTTTGCCATTTTTATAGAGAATTTTTCTGATCCTTTTGCATAGCCTTCTAATTGTACTTTAGGTGAATATTTTATTTTAGTAGCACAGGTTGTCGGCATAGCTATAACTGGAGGGAGGCCTTCGTAACCAAAATATGGAGTATAGGGTCCAAGAATATGGTGGTTATCTAACGCCGCCAGAATAGTCATTGCATCGTTAAATTCGTTTTCGGTCGGCATTAGCGGTTCCATTGTATCTATATCAATGGTCAATTGCCCAACTGAGTTTTTAAAGTATAAATTATTGCCACCAAAAATTACATCTTTTTTTGAATCTCGAGCTTTAACACGAAAGGTACTAGGACATTTCCGTAAGCATTCTTCAATGAGACCGGGTGGAAAACGAACCATTTGTTCTGCAAAATCGACTTCACAGCCATGTTCCTTTAACAATTTAAGTGAAACTTCATGCTCAACTTTTACTCCGGTACCTCGAAGGATGCTCAATGTTCCAGCATGAATATCTAGGATTTGTTCATCTGTTAGAATTTGAAATGGCTTTATTGTCCTTCTGAATCCAGTAAGCATTTTGTTTTCCTCCTTCGTAATAAAGATTCGTTCCTCCGACTTTTATGAATTTAATCACATTTCAAATATCCCTAATAATGTTCGAACTAATTCTGGCGCTTTAATAGCTGTTGGCCTATATCCGTCTGCTCCTATTTCATTTGCAAGATCCTGGTTTACCGGTGCTCCCCCTACAATGATTTTTACTTTATCTCGCAATCCCTCATTTTTTAAAGCTTCAATAACTTTCCTTAATTCCGGAGTAGTTGTCGTTAGTAAAGCAGACATTGCTAAAATATCTGGTTGATATTCTCGAACAGCCTTTACAAACTCTTCGGCAGGTAAATCTACACCCAAGTCGTGCACTTCAAAACCATCTGCAATAAGAAGTGTGCAAACAAGAGCTTTTCCAATATCATGAATATCTCCAAATACAGTCCCTGCAACAACAGTACCTAAACTTTCCTTTTTACCGCCTATTCTTCGGATCTCCTCGTCTATCACTCCCATGGCCGCTTTCATGGCCTCTGCTCCACCAACAAGATCCGGAATGAATAGGTCCCCTCGACCGAACCCCTCTCCAACCTCTCTAATTGCCTTAATTAGAGCATCTGCTGCTTTCAATGGATCAATTCCTGCTTCAACTGCTTTCATCGCTTCAGCTTCAGCTTTATCTGGTTCAAACTCTAAAACAGCATTTCTTAGATTCTAAAGAATTTCACTATCCGATATTCTTTCTTCTCCAGCCATTTGAATTAGTCTTTTGGAATTTTATGAACGATTTTATATTTTACTGAAAACCCAATAAAAAGTGTCAAGAGGTGAAATGCGATAGTTAAAATGGTAAGTATTTCTTTAAATAGTCTGAATATTCTTGAAACCTTTTCAACGTCAATTCCACAGGAACAAGATGATCTAAACCAGGAATAAATCCTCCAAGCTCCTTTAATATGGGGATTTTTGAGTCAATTTCCTGTTTAAGCGTCTCTCCCCCCGCTACAGCTTTCATTTTATCTAGATTCCCTACTAAGAACAATTTATTGCCATATTTCTTTCTGATCGAAATAGCATTCATATTACTATTAACTTCAAGGGGCCATAACCCAGTAATTCCTGCTTCAATAATTAAATCCAAAATTGGATTCATGTTTCCATCACTGTCCATCATTATTCGATCGATTTTATTCTTCCTTAGAAAGCTTGTGACATTTTTATAATGGGGGAGTAAAAACTCTTTGAAAAGTTTTGGGGAAATACATGGTCCATGGCGTTCTGCCATATCTTCCCACCAAAAAACCATATCTATTCGATCCTTGAGGGTTTCAATGGCATCTCTAAGGCTTTCTATTGTAAAGTATTCCCAATGCTCAATCATAATCTGAATGAGCTCAGGATTTTTATAAAATGTTGTAATAAATGGTTTGATGCCCATTAATTCGGCACCAAAGCCATAAAAGCCAGTGCAACGAATTAATGTAATACCCTGTTGATAGTTTTCAAGGACTTCAATATAGGAGTCCTTTTCCCAGTCTTTCGGATATCTTCTCAGATCTGAGGGATTCAAACGTTTTTTATATACTTCCCAAGTTTTATGATCTTTTACTGGAAAATCAATAAACATGGGCATAGCGTACCAAGTCTTGGCTTTATTAGATCGTCTTACAAGAGCTCCAGTTTCTGTTTGAAACTCTGTATATCTTTCATCTGTTCTTAGTGCCCGAAACTTATACCGGGGAAGAGGACCGACATCAACCGAAACCATACACCCAAATAAATTTTGACATCCAAAATAGGCGTAAGGATCAAATCCTTTGATAAACGGAAAGTTGAGTAAAAGGGTACCACCACGAGTCATTTCCCATCCAATTGCTATGACTTTTTCCGCGGGTAACCCTTCTCCAAGCCAACGAGTTATGGTCTCATCAAAGAAACTTTCAGTCCATGGAAGGATGTCAGGTTTCTTGAAATGGATAACCGCATTGAAACGTTCTCTAGGTGTCATCATATTCCGTCACCCACCTTTTGCAGAATTTAACACCCTCTACTGCATCTAAAGCGACTCCATCGGCACCTATTTCTAGCCCAAA
>CAYFUV010000101.1:0-24402 GCA_964346435.1 uncultured Candidatus Bathyarchaeia archaeon
TAAAAAGTCTTATTTCTAGTTATAATCGATTTGGCTTAAAAGATTATTTCTCACAAGCAAATTCTAGTTCTTGTTTACTCCATTAGCCCTTCCTATCTTTCTTTAGATAATTGCGTACATGAGATGAGTCGCGTTACGTTATTCTGTGTGTGTGTGCGCACCAAGGTACCCACACACACAGTTTTATTGTCACTGTTGCTCTAGCGCCATAACTCATACTTATAAAGATATTCAAAATGTTTTTAATATAGGCTAGGAGAAGATGAGAGCATTATTAGTCGCTTTCTTATTCGCAAGCATTCTCATTGTAACCACCAATCTTGAAAACACTGACATTCAATTTATGAAAGTTGATCAAATACAGGCACAAGAAACATCATATACTATTGTTGTTAAAAAGGTAGTAAATGGAAGTACTCCAGATTCTGATTGGGAGTTTGAAGGTACAAATCCAATAGGAGCTTTCACTATTGAAAAAGCTGGTGGCGACAAGACATTTTATCTAACTCCTGGTGAAAAATCAACTATCACGATCACTGAAATGACTAAATCTGATTTTAACGCGTATGGCCGTGGTTATGAAGAAGGATACCTTCCAGCATTTATTATGACTAATGCTGTCACAGTAATTGCATCAGTTTGTGGGACTGAACATTGGTATGCAGAATTTAGTAACAATTATTCGCCTTCGTCGCAACCACTTAGCCATCCCGTTGGAGGGGCCACCACAAGCGCTAATAAGTTTTCAATCTTAGCCCCATACCTTGTTTTAGCTGTGTTGGCTGGAGTCATACTTTCATTGACAGTTATCAATAAGAAGCTTGTAAGCACCTAACAGTTCCTAAGTGTAATAGATCCGTATATTTTGTGTGTGTGTGCACCAAGGTACCCACACACACACGTAAAGACGCGACTCATCTTATAGATGTAATCGGATAATGAAATCAAATACTACGACATTACCCAAATTGATGTCCACATTGTTGGCATTCAAATTTTTTTATTTGTTCTGGCGTTATATGACCTGCATTAATTCTTTGTTTTATTATTTCCATACTTCCACATTTAGGACAAGCCATTTTTAGTTTTCAACCTCCTTACATAAGTAAGTATTAAAACATGTTTTCCAAAAATCCAAAGAGCATAAAGAGCACTAATAAGGCGATGATGATAAAGAGAATGAATCGAACTACTAAATTATCTACAGAACCTACTCCGACCATTGCTCCAATTGTACTGGAAATCAGAGCTGCGATAGTAAGAGTCTGGACTATTCTACTTTTGCGTTTTTCTTGATGGTTTGGTAAAGAAAATATCGTATTGAGATATGAAGCGGCTGATAGAACTATACATACTGTGCTCTCAGCAAATGTCTTATATTGAATTTTCAAGTGATCAAACCCCACTATGTTTTGGGGTTTGCTGAGAACTAGCTTTAAATCCCTACGCCAGCATTACCTGGATCAGGTTCTAAGGGTCGATAGCCAACAGCTATCCTCTCAGCTAGGTTAACCCAGCTCCCCAATAAGTACGATTACTAATTAGTAAAATAATATTGCTTATAAAAATATACTTTGAAAGTTACTGAGTAACATTGAAAGAAGGATAATGCGGGTTGCAAATATGTGCGTCTACAATAGTATGAAAATTTTTTCTCTAAAAAGAAATTGTGTGTGTGCGCACCAAGGTACCCTCTTTCTCCAAAGAAACGACTCGACTCGAATACGTAATTAGATAAAGGAAAAGGAAGGAGATAGAGTAAGGAATAATTATGAGGTATTACCTGAATCGATGGGTTAATCCAATCAACGAAGAAAAGGTTCAGACTGTGCCTTCCTTCAATTTAATGGCGAGTTCCCTTGCAAAATCTTTTGTCCGCTCGATTTCGCCCTCTTTAAGCGGTCCCTTTTGCCCCAACACAACGGATTTCAGAACTGGCAACAGTTGGTTCATCTTCTTGTCTTTGAGCTTTTCAGCAATCTTTTCGGCTGCACTGCCTTCTTTCTTCTCAATGTTTTCAGGATTTTCAGTATCAAAGGCTGTGAAAGGCTTGTTCATCCATTCCTCCTTCTTCACCTTACCCAAGAAAAATCTGATTGTGAGGCTCATTGTGCCAAATTTGGTTGGAGAACCGATTACAAGGAAACTATAGTCCTTTCCATTTAGCTTCCTCACGTTTTTCACATCGAAGAGGTCAACTTCTATTCCAGACTCTTTCAATGTCTCTGTAATGGTTTCCGCAATTTTTTTAGTATTTCCGTAGGAGGTGTCATAAACAACTATGCCCTTCATCTTCACCCTTCCGTGTTCATCTCTCTTTATCCTTTTTTATGCGAATCATAAAAAGGAATTTAGATTTTTCGGTCGTGTGTGTGTGGATACCTTGGTGCGTTCTCTCCCCCTATATACGCGACTCGACTCACACTCACAAGGATAGAAAGGAAGAAATGCGCGCGCTAGTCTTCTACACTCGTTCTCGATAATATATATGCCGGCGTGCGACTTTGCTAGCACGCGCTATACCCAAGACTTATAAGTGGCCATTTCCAAGTTCAAACGCAATTATCGGACTCGAACAAAAATTTCTATGGATAGAAAGCCTTTATGATTTACAAAACCTCTGGAGAAGTCTTATTTCTTAAAATAAAAAATCACTACATTCTCACAGATTCTTCTAAGAATTTTAAGGAGAGATTAAAATGAGCGGTATAGCTGGCATAGCAGAATCTGGAATGAGTAATGAAGTTAACAAAATGTTAGATAGAATAGATCATAGAGGGCCTGATGGTCGTGAAATTTTAGAAACTAATGTGGCAACACTTGGCGCAGTTTGGGCAAGGGCACAAGAAGGGAGTGTACTAGATTCTGAAGGGAAGAACGCTGTAATGGATTGTGTCTCTAGCGGACATATCGCCCGTGCTCAAGTAAGAAATGGTAAACTAGAACTCATACGTGATCAATTGGGAGTCGCTCCACTATATTATGGCCAAAATAAGAATGGGACTTTATGCTTTGCTTCAGAAGTAAAAGCATTACTTGAAATGACAAACGAGGTACATGCAATCCCGCCTGGGCATAGATATGATGGCAATAAAATGAGACCATATTATCGAATAAGAAAGAAGGGGCTTGTAAATATAAAGCCCGAAGAGATCGCTAAAGAATTAAAAAAACGATTAGATGAGGCGGTAGCGAATTTTGTTAAAGATTTCGATGAGATAGGTTCTTGGCTTTCTGGCGGCTTAGATTCAAGTACACTTACTGCTCTTGCCTGCCCCTATGTTGATACACTACATACATTTGCAGCAGGATTTCCCAATGCACCTGACTTAGAAAATGCAAGGAGGGTTGCCGAACACATTGGCTCTGTTCATCATGAGGTTGTTTTGAATTTTGATGACGTACTCTCTGCGCTTCCGGAAGTAATTTACCATCTTGAATCATTCGATGCTCTACTAGTCCGATCTAGCATCACTAATTATCTAGTGGCTCAAGCTGCATCAGAATATGTTCCAGCGGTCATATCTGGAGAAGGTGGTGATGAACTTTTTGCTGGATATGCTTATTTGAAATCATTAGACCCCGCCATATTACGAGAAGAATTGATCGATATTACCCATCGACTTCATAATACTGCCCTGCAGAGAGTAGATCGTAGCGCTTCAGCCTATGGAACAATGGCTCACGTGGCATTCTTAGACCCAAAAGTAGTAAATTATGCGTTTCGTATTCCATCCAAGTTCAAATTATTTAATGGTATTGAAAAATGGATCTTACGAAAAGCCATGGAAAAAGCTAACGTACTACCAAAGAGAGTATTGAATCGAAAGAAAAGCAAGTTCTGGAAGGGAACTGGATTATCTGATATGCTAGAGAAGTATGCGGAAGAGAAGATCAGCAGTAATGAATTCAGTCGTGAACGAAAATTAGCTAATGGATGGAAATTAAATACAAAAGAAGAGGTAATGTACTATAGGATCTTCCGGAAGTATTTCAGGAAGCTAAAGAATTTATCTTGGATGGGAAGAACTAAAGGGGCCCCAATTCAATAGTACGTGGGCACTAATAAACGCTTAAATTGTCAAGTTATATCGCAACAAATACAGCCATTCATTTTGAGGTAATGTAAATCTTATCTTTTCTTCCTTTAGTCCATTACCCGTTTCATTGGCCAAATAGGAAGTGTGTGTATGGGTAACTTGGCGTGCACACACTATAATGTAACTCGTCTCATGACATAAACGGTTACTGGAAGAATGTAAAAGATACTTAGGCATAATTAGATCCTTCCTTTTTCCGCAGATCATTTTTTTAATAAGTTCATTAAACTAAAGTCTAGCAAACGCGCCTCATGAGATTTCAACTACTACAGTTAAAGAAAAAAATTATAATAATTTTTATTCACGGTTGTTTCTTCACTATATTTTTGAAAGACGGAAAAAAATTAAGAACGAAATTAAATGAAAAAAATTTTGATTATGAAACTAAAGCGATGGAAAAAAAGACAATATTAATGCTCATTTAATAACTCATGACTTAAACAAATGAGAAGATCATATCTTTCGTATCTTTCTGATCTTTCACCCTTTCTTTATCTTTATCATCTTTTTTTGTTTCTTCTATCGTACTAGTATGGTCTACAAATATCTTTTTTGTATATTTTTCTTAAGAAAGATCATCTTCTCCCATCTTCTTTTCTAATACCACAAGGACATTTGCATGAGTAGATCGATGGGTGAAGGAACGGTAAAAGCAAAGACTCCAACCTGAAGAATTCTGAGTATTCCAACATCTCGTATATTTAACGTTCCATTAAAGAAGAATTCAATAATTCCTGTTGATTGAAGACTTGGGGAAGATGAGCAATTCGTTGCTTCCTATATACAAGATTATACAAGTGAAGCTACTCCTAAAGTAGCTCCTCCATCTCCTCCAGCAACTCCTGAAGCTCCTATAACTCCTAAAGCTCCTAAAGAGCCAGAAAAGCTCTCTGTAATACATACTAGTAGTAGTGAAGCAGAGCAAAGAGCTACAAAAGAGCTAAGAGCTAAGGTAGGAGCTACAGGAGCTAAGATAGGAGATATAAAAGATATGCATACTAGAACGACTCTTGTGTATGCGCAAGTTGAAATTCCTAAACCTAACGAGGAAACAACAGTTAAAGATGAGGCAAAAGATGAGCAAAGATACTTGGCTTTGATAAGAATAGACGAAAAGAGGGGAATGAAAACACACTTCTTTCAAAATATTGAGCAAGTTCTTTCTTCAAAAGTCCCTGCCAAGAAAGATTGTTTTTTTGTTCGGCATATGATTCGAATTGGGAGAAGTAACTCTTATAATATGGCCTGTAGTTCTTATACCATTCACTAGGAGAATACATTATTAAAATAACCTAAAACTTTTCCTGAAGATTTTGGGGTGTTTAAATGAGTACCGAAGTCAGGCGCATGGCAGAGCTTTTGAAATCAGGAGCGAAAATGTTGTCTGAAGCCTGTCCTCAATGTAATTCTCCCTTATTCCAGGTAAAAGATGAGATTTTTTGCGCGAAGTGTGAGAAACCAGTTATAAAATTGAAACCAACAGATGAAGAGAGTAAGCTTATTGGAACTAGAGTATTGGATATGGTAGAACAGACAATTTTAATGAAAATCCAAGAAACAAACGCTTTAATAAAATTGGAGAAGGAAAATGATAAACTTATTAATTTAGAGAGTCTCCTGTCAAAATGGCTAGAGGCTTTAGAAAAAATAAAGAGATTGAAAAAGACTGGGTAATCTCGCCAGTGGCCCGCCCTATTAAATGATTCTGAATAATATTTTTTTAGACTAAATATTTTAAGGGATTCTTGAAAGTTAGTACACTCTTAAAAATCCAACCAAAAGCTAGGACACTAAACCTCTCTTTTAATATATGATTTTATTCCTTTTGATTCAAGAGTTTGTAATACGCCATGTCTTGACAATGCTAGTAGTAGTAAATATCCAATTAGTCCAATTGAGACTACGCTTCCTATGAGTATTGATAGAAAACATATTATGAAATTAATTCTAAATAAATAGCTTAGATAAAATCCCACGATAAAGGCTACTGAGAATATTTCAAAAATTACCGCAATTATCCAAATTCCCTTAAATTGTCTTTGTCCTATCTTCCAGGCAATATAGGTTGCAATAAAGTTTGCTGATGCTCCACCTAATATATCTATGAATCCCAAGCCCCCAAAAAAGTTGGATATGAAGGCCCCTATAGTAGTTCCAATTATCACTGGCCAGCCAAAAAGAATTGATAAAGGTAAAAGAGCGTCAGCAACTCTTACTTGAATTACTTGGAAACTTATGGGAGCGAAGATTACTACGAGAACAGCATAAAGTGCGGTAAAAAAAATTGTTAATGAAAAATTTACAGCGTCTTGATCTCTCATTCTACTCCCAACTCCGGGATTTGTTGAGCGCAGCGGGTGGGAGCCCACTCACGCGCTAATTCCAGTTAGATTAGGGAAAGATCGAATAACTTATTATTTTAATACTTTTCTATAATTGTCTTCTAGCAAGATATGGATTTTTTAGATTGAGATTCATTATTCTACATTTAATTTTAAAATAAGAAGTATTTAGATACTTGAGTAATACTCTCAACCTCAATTATCTCTAACTCATATCCATTCTTTTCTAAATAGTCATCTAATCTGATTCTTTCAGGCTTTGGCGTCATGATAGTAAATCCTGGGAATGGGGTGCGCTCTTCATATCTATATATGGTTATAATGCCCTGCCCTTTTGGAACAAGAAAAATTTTTGCGTCATTTTCTGATGCTGCTATACTTTTCTCTAGAATTCCTCCTACTGGCCCTATCGAGCAATCAGGATTAATTGTTCCGGTTATGTAGACAGATTGATTGATAGCTTTGTTGGCAATTGCTGCTATGATGGCTGTGGTAATCGCCGCTCCGGCACTCGGCCCATCCACAATTTGTACATCCTCATCGGCTATGACCGTTAATATTACGTCTGTTTTTCTAAGAGAGATACCTGTAAAATTTTCTGCTACTATCGTTGCAGTTTTTCCACTAGTTTGGAGATCCATTCCTATTCTTGGCTGGGTGTTTATTAATAAACGCCCCTCCCCTTTCCTAAGTTCAACATGCACTCTCATAGACACTCCTTCATAACTAGAGTCAAAAAAATCTTTGTTGACCTGTTTAACTGCTACGATATTAATGTCAGCTTTGCCGATGTAGCCTTCGGTGATTTCACTTCTATTCAAAAAACGAGAGTAGAATTCTGCTTGCTGCTTATAATATGATAATTGATTTGTTAGCAACTCATATTCTTTAGTTAATGCGTTCAGACTTTTACTCAATCTTTCATTCTGTTCTGCAAGAGAGTTCGTTTGGTGACTAAGTTGTACATAATTGAAAGCAAGCAAGGCTAGACTGGCTGCTAGCACTATGTTTAGAATTAGTGTAACTGTAAGAATGGTCTTTAACCTAGAAAGACTACCGGATTTTCTACTCAAAGAACCCCACTTCATTTAGTTTTGAAGCATGCTATTTTACATACTTATATTTTAAATTATTCGATACCTAGCTTCAAAATAATTTTGATTTCCTAATCCACATTTAATATCCAATTTTAATAGCTTACTTTGAAAATGAAGCTTTTATTAACTAAAATTTACAAATATTGAAAATATAGAGTTGTGAGAATATGGCATCAAAAGAATTGTTAGAAATGCTAAATAAGGCAATAGCAAGAGAAATACAAGTTGCTATACAATATATGTGGCAGCATGTTCTTTGGAAGGGCGTTAAAGGCTTTGCCGTAAAAGATGAGTTAAAAGAAATTGCTGTGGCTGAGATGAAACATGCTGAAGCGTTTGCTGAAAGATTGACGTATTTTGGCGGAATTCCAACAACGAAACCAGATCCAATTTTTGTTGGCGAGACTCTAAAAGAGATGATAGAACAAGATAAGAAAGATGAAGAAGGGGCTATAGACTTGTACAAACAAGGTATCAAAATAGCACTCAATGAAGAAGACGAAACGACCGCGGAGCTCTTTAGAAAGACATTAGAGGACGAAGAGGAACACCACGACACCTTTACTAGTCTACTAGAGGAAATTTAAAGCAAACAAACTGATGAAGGCTCAATCCAAAACCTATTTTTTTTCATATTATGTTTTGAATGTTTAGATTCTTGATAAATCGAACACACATTCACAAGATTATTCCACGCTAACCATGAGCCACTCGTTGATAGAAAATGTATGATATCGTCATTAGGACCGCAATCCCAATTATTATTTTGATTTTGGCAGGCACATTCTCTAGAAAGATTGGAGTACTGAAACCTGGTGACGAGCGGGTTCTTAGCGCATACGTTTACTACTTCGCTTTACCAGCGCTTTTCTTTGTAAATATGGCCGAGACCAAATTTATGGGCGAGACCTTAAAATTTATTTTATCAGGAATAACTCCAATTCTTTTATCAATGTTGTTGATTGGGTTCTTTTCTCTAGCCCTCCGATTGAAGAGAGACTCTTTTTTCCTATTAATTTTCTGCACAATATTTGGTAGTCTGGCCTTCTTTGGAATACCTTTTATAATGTTCGCCTTCCCTACTAGAGAAGGCGAACATCTGGCGACACTATCCGCTGCTTCAATTTCTATTATATCTGTACCCATATCTATTGCAGTACTTGAGATGCATAAGCTTCAGAAATGTTCTGCATATGATAGTCTGAAACTGGTTGTTAACAGACTTTCAAGAAATCCCTTGATCTTATCGATTCTATTTGGCGTTTTATTGTCTTTTTTGGGCATTGTTATTCCAACTCCTATTTCTACTGCTCTGCACATGTTGGGAGGAACTACGTCCGCAGTAGCAATTTTTATGCTTGGAGCTTTTTTGTATGGTAGAACTTATGGAAATCTGATTAAAGCTTTTGAGTTAAGTCTGTTGAGAATAATTTTTTTACCCCTGATAGCTCTTTTGACTATGGAGATATTCAATCCAACATATTTAGAAAAATCAGTAATAGTCCTTATGCATAGCATGCCAGTCGCTGTTTCAACAATCGTTCTTAGTGAACGTTATAATTTTCATAAAGAATTAATTGCCTCCATATTCCTGATTTCTACAATTGGTGCTGTTGCCTATTTGAATTTATGGCTGTTGATTCTAGGAATTCGCTGAATTACTTAATAGACTATGCTTTAATGAGAATCTTCCATTTAGTATGCAGAGTTACCGCGCTGCTTAGACCAATAATCCGCGCTTTATTTGGTTTTTTTGAAATAACGTTCGCAGATTAAGACAAGTTAAGAATTTGAGTATGCATAAGTAAATATGCATATGGGGAATGAATTGAGTGAAACTCATGATAAAAAAACAGTCAAGAAAATAATTGAGCTGTTGAAAAAAGAATACCCTGATGCTGGAATTGCCTTAAAATATGGCAACCCCACTCAACTACTTGTGGCTACTATGCTCTCGGCTCAGTGCACTGATAAAAAAGTAAACGAGGTAACAGAAGAGCTCTTTAAAAAATTTAGAACTGCGAAAGACTTCGCTGATGTGAATCCCAGAGCCTTTGAGAGTTATATTAGACCTACGGGTTTCTATCGAGCAAAAGCAAAAAACATAATCGAAGCTTGTAAGATAATAGTCAAAGATTTTGGAGGTCAAGTACCGAGAAGCATGGGAGATCTTGTTGAACTTCCTGGCGTGGCTAGAAAGACAGCTAACATCGTTCTTTCTAATGCGTACAAAGTCGTTGATGGGATTGCTGTCGACACCCATGTTAAAAGATTATCTGAAAGGTTGGGCTTAACACAGAATAAGAACCCAGAGAAGATTGAACAAGATTTAATGAGATTAATTCCACGAAATGACTGGTTCAAATTTACCTACTTGCTAATCGAACATGGGCGTCATAGATGCATTGCAAAAAAACCGCTTTGCGATCAATGCATATTGAACGGACTGTGCCCTTCTGCATTTAAATTCTTTTGAACACTTCTTAACCAACTAATTGATTAGAGAAAATTGATAAATTGAGAGCATTAAGTATCTTCTTATAAATTTCAGGTTTGATGGGGTAATGATTGTTCTTGAGAAGTATAAGCGAATGGCAGAAAGTAGTAACAAAGTATGCAATTGAAAAGGGATTTGATTGGGATAAAAGCGATGTGGATACTATGCTTCTACGAATTCATAGCGAGATCTCTGAAGCATCAGAAGCCGTTCGGGATGAAGAATGGGGTAGATTTGGTGAAGAACTTGCTGATATCTTCATTCGACTCGTCAATTGCGCTGAGGTCATGGAAATAGATTTAGAAAAAGAAGTCGAAAACAAACATCAAAAAAATCTCGAAAGGCCGAACCTTCATGGAAGAAAGAGGAAATGAATAGGCTGCCAAGGGCTGATAAAAGGTTATGATCATTTGGTAGCCCGGGGGAGATTCGAATTCGGAATACTTCTCCCGTCGGCGGGTTTCTTCTCTTCTAGATCCAAAGCCCGCAATTCAAGGAGCCATATTGGGCTCATGCTTGTCCACTACACTCGGCAGAAGGTTTTCAGACTCTTCCTCCACCGGGCTATTGATTGCCTCCCCGGGCTTAGAATGTTTTATCGATAAGTATTTCTTAAATTTTTAATTTTATCGATGCGCCTTGCTTTTACTTTTCTGTAAATTGAAGGGCTTTCCTTTGTTTAGAATATCAGTTGGAGTCTTGTCTATCCATTTCTTGAGAAAGCCTAAATCCTCTTTCTCAGAGCGTAGTTCATCAGGAAGCATATGAGGAATTTCTTCAATTATAGGATAATATCTATTGCATTTTGGGCAAGTGATGAGCCCCTCAATTACCTCATCTTTTTCTTCAAAAACTAAAAGACGTAATGGATGGTGTTTATCTATTGGGCAAGCCAATATCTCCATTAATTTTTTTTTCATTGAATAGGCCCCATTCAGCATTTAGATGATTATCCATAATAAGGGTAATTATAAAACTTGTATCTTATTTCTTTTTGAAGGACGTACAGGATTACCTTCAAATATAGCCTTAATTACATCAATTGTTCCAAAACTATTGCATTTAATTCAGACATCAATGGATTCAAGTTGGATTACTTTTCCGCTCTTGCCAGATTTTATGATCCCTTCGCATATTTGAATTGCTTTTATTCCATCTAGGCCTGTTACATATGGATCTTTATTATTCAAAATCGCATCAGAAAATTGTTCTAACTCGAGTCTCAATGGTTCTTTCCATTTAGTTTTTATTTTTTTTGATCCTGCCGAATCTTCGATCTCAATCTTTTGACTTAAATAGTCTAATGTAGCGGTTGCTTCACTTCCAGTGGCCACTAGGTTTCTTACCTTCCTAGGAGTTAGCCAGTTTGCATCAATAAAACCTACTACTCCTTTTCTAAAGTGAAGCAAAGCTTCAGCATAATCTTCGAATCTGTGTCTTAAATTACCAATTTTTGCATATACTTTGACAACGTCGTCGTCCAGAAGATGTCTCATTACATCTATGTCATGTATTGCTGAGTCTTTTACTACTCCTACGTCTCCTACTCTTTCTGGCCAACGAGTCACTCTTCTAGAAAGTATTAAAATTATATCTCCTATGGCGCCCCCCTCAATAATCTTCTTCAACTCTTGGACTGCAGGATTGAACCTTTCTATATGACCCACTGTCAGCAATATCCTATTTTTTTTTGCTTCTTTTACTATCTTTATTGCCTCACTCAAATTTTTTCCGAGTGGTTTTTCTACAAGAACGTGCTTGCCATATTTGATCGCTTGCATTGTCACTTTCAAGTGGGTCGATGTTGGGGTACAAATGCTAACGGCATCTACTTTTTTCAGTAGGTCATCATTATTTTCAAAATATTTACATCTATTCATTTCAGCAAGTTCTTTTGCTTTTGCTCCGTCTATATCGCTTATGCCCAAAAGTTCTGTGCGATTTAGTTCATTATAAACCCTAGCATGATTTCGCCCCCAAAATCCAGCCCCAATTACGCCCACTCCAATTTTTCTCATATACTCACTTCTATTTACTCCAGATCCCTCTCCCTATGCCTCGATATATTAATCCGGCATTCTCAACTCCCTTAGGATTGAATATGTGCGCACAGTCAACTATTACACAAGGCCTTGAAACATGCGGAGCAATTTTTTTAGGGCCTAAATTCTTGAATTCTTTATGATCTACAGAGGTGACTATGCAATCGGCATTTTCAATCGCTCTTATTAGAGTAGGTTCAGTTTTATATCCCATTTTGACAATCTCAGAATGACTAAATTTGGGATCATATACTTTGATCCTGCAACCCTTTCTTTCAAGAAGTTTTATTAATTCTATTGCTGGAGAAAATCTGGTCTCTTTTATATTAGACCTATAAGAAATACCGAGAATTGTAACTTTGGACCCCTTGAGCGATTTTCCACAAGCCCTTAGGCCATTTGCAATTAATTTTAATGAGTAGCGAGGCATGCTTTCATTAATTTTTCTACCTTCTTTAACAATTTTTAGAGGCACATCTAGCGCTTTCGCCTCGGTTAGAAGGAGATAAGGATACATTGGCAGGCAATGACCTCCGACGCCGATACTTGGAATGTGTAGATTTGAGTAAGGCTGAGTATTGGCTGCGTGCCTAGCTTCCATGAAATCGATTCCTGCTTTTTCGCAGTATTTTGCTAACTCATTGACAAGTGCGATATTTGCATCTCTATAAATAACCTCAAATATTTTTGAAGCTTCCGCAGTCTTTAAGTCCTTAACCTTGACAATTTCTTCTTCAATTATAACCGATTGTATCGCGCTAGCTAGTTCCAGACTTTTTTTATCAAGCGCCCCAATAATCCTCGCATAGCTCTTAACATCCTTTAATACTCTTCCACCCATGGCCCTTATCGGGCTATACGCTAATCCGAAATCTTTTCCAGCTTTCAGCCCAGAATATTTTTCAAGAGTTGGTTTTACAACCCTTTCTGTGACCATTGGAGCTACAGTACTTTCAAGAATTACTATTGAATTTTTCTGAAGCCTTCTACCGATTTCACGGCATGATCTTTCTAGTATTGAATAATCGCTTTTACCATATTTATTCACCTGGGTGGGCACAGTGATTATGATTACTTGACTCTTCAAAAGAGCTTTATTAAAGCTTCGCGTAGCTTTGAGATTCCCTTTTGAAACATTTATCTTAAGTATTTTTGATAGACCTGGCTCCTGGTTTAAGCATTCGCCTCTGTTTACGGCGTCAACTACTTTATTATTTATATCTAGACCTATGACTCTTGCTCCGGCGTCAGCGAATAGGCAAGCTAATGGCAGCCCCATCCAGCCAAGCCCAACGATAGTCACAACGACATTTCCTTTCTTGATCTCTTTTGCTACAGTTACAGGACTCAATTTAATTAGTGACAAAACATTCCTTCCTTATCGACAAATCTTTATTTCTAATCTAAATATTTAATTCTTAGCGCATGCTGCTAGAGAAGGAGGAATCCTTATGGAAAACAATGGACGCCTGTTGATTGACATTCTTACACCTAAGCAAGCACTTTTTTTGGGAGAACTCGCGAAAAGATTAAAGGAAGAAGATTATCCCGTTTATATCACTTCAAGGAAATTTAGCGAAACTATTCATTTGCTAAAAAGAAATAATATTGACGCGGAAATTATTGGCGAATATGGAAAAAACATTCATGAAAAATTATTTTATAGTTTAGAACGGGCCTCGAAAATAGCGAGACTTATGCGCGATTGGAAAATCAACTTATCCATCTCTTTTTCTTCTGTTGAAACGGCTAGAGCCTCTTTCGGCCTATCCATTCCGCACCTATGCATAAGTGACTCGCCTCACGCAGAGGCTGTATCAAGACTAACGATCCCATTATCAGAAAAACTTTTTACGCCAAAGATAATACCAAAACGGATATGGAAAAAGTATGGCATTGACCCAAAAAGAATAATTCAGTATAACGCTTTAGATCCTTCCGTGTGGATTAAAGAAAATAAACCAAGGAAAGATGAATTGGTTCCCCTACCATTGAATTTGGATAGAAATAACGTTGTAGTTGTGAGAGTAGAGGAATTTTTTGCCTCTTATTTATTGAATCGAGAAAGTAATGGCACCTCTATCACAATTGAAGTTGTAAGGAGGCTTCTAGAAGAGGAATGCGATGCACAGATAGTTATGCTGCCTAGATACCAAGAGTCTATAACATCCCTTAAAAAAGAGTTTCAGGATAAAGTCATAATCCCAACAAGTGTAATATATGCGCCCTCTTTACTTTCATTTAGTAAAGCATTCATAGGAGGAGGAGGAACGATGACGGCAGAAGCCGCTCTGCTTGGCATTCCGACAATCTCATGTTTTCCGAGCGGCCCTACTTATGTTGAACGATTCTTAACCAAGCACGGTTTATTAATGCGTTCAATGAATGTCGAGAAGATAGTCAGTTGGGTTTTGAAAGCGCTTTCAGGAGAATTTTCTACTGAAAGGCTCAAAATAAAGGCCAGGAATTTGATTAATCAAATGGAAGATCCATTGAGGGTCATAATAAACGAGATCAGTAAAAAAAATTTTGGCTTATAGCATAAATTAAAAGACGTCTTCTAGGATTCTTTTCTTTTTCTTGAAAAACTCTCAAAATAACGCACTGCAACTCTTTTCCAAATAAGGAGCCAAATAAAAACCATGATTGTTCCCACGGCTACCAATATAATATTGATCGTAATATTTCCGATATGTGTTTCTAAAGGTAGAAGAGTATGATATAACCGACTAATAAAATAGAATCCAAAGATCATCATTAACCAAACAACCAATACAATTACAAACAAATGCGCGTGCTTTTTCAAATAGGGCTCACCAAAATAATGAGTTGAGTTATTATTGCCAATATTGAGGATATGATCGTCAATAGGATCATTATATTCACTACATCACATTCGCTCAAAGGTCTCTTAGTCAAAATCATTCTCGTTAGCGTTATAGGAGCTTTTTTATCTCTTGTAATATCTAACCTTCCATCTTGGAGCAATCTTATAGGTCTAGATTTCAATTCCTTCCTTTCAAAAAGTCCCCCAAAAGTTGTGAGTCCATAAAAAGCATTCATTATATAAGGTATCATTGCAACTACAGTTGCCACCTCTATTTGTCCAACTACTGCCAACGCTCCAATTGAAGCGCCGATGAATAGACTGCCGGTATCTCCTGCAAATACTTTGGCTGGATGCTTGTTGAATAAATGAAAAGCGATGAGGCATCCAAGTAAAGCTGAAGCTATGGCAGCGTATTCAAGCTTCCCTGAAATAAGGAGGCAAATAACTAACGTCAACGTGATTATGCTGCATGTTCCAGTCATTGATCCGTTGAATACATCCATCATATTAACAGCATTTGATGGAACGGCAAAAGCAAATGGTAAAAGCAGAGGATAAACCAATGTCAATCTTACTCTTCCAATAAATGGAAGAATTGGATATGGTGAATAAATGCCAGCAACGATTAATGGAACGCATGAGAATGCTGTCAAGAAGGGTTTGATTTTGGCGCCTAGGCTTTTCAAATCATCAATGAATCCAATTATGCTGGCAACAAGGATGGCCAAAATAAAAAATGAGAATTCAATTCTATTTTGGGGAATAAATAGTATAAGAACTGCTATGGAGGAGGTCATTGCGATTACAATTGAGAGGCCACACATTTCAGGTACCTCAGGCCTCTCTAATTTGTGTATGTCAAGACCCACCTTGTGAAAATGGATCATAAGCTTAGCTATTATTGGAGTCAAAAAATATGTCAGAAAAAAACCAAGAATAAAAATTAGGAAAATTAAAAAGATGTTAGTATACAAGATAATCCTCGCTTATTTTACTTCATCTATTATTTTGTTTAAAATGATTTTATATTTTCTGACTAGTTCGTTAGCATTTTTTTCATTATCTGCCTCTGCAAATATTCTGTAAATTGGTTCAGTACCGCTCGGTCTTATTAAGACCCAACTCCCATCTGAGAACCAGATCTTAATCCCATCGAGCAGATCTATTTTTTCACCACCCTCTCTTTCTCTTAACACCTCTAGAACTTTGACCTTCAACGCTTCTGGGCATGGAATTTTATCTTTGATTATGGAATATGATGGGAGATCACTGACAAGTTTTGAGAATTTCGTTGCCTCCTGCGCTATCATATCTATTACTAGGGCCGTTGACATGCACCCATCTCTGACTGGTTGATGAGGACCATAGAAAATTCCCCCATTTTCCTCTCCACCTAAATTTGCCTTCAATTTCTGCATCTCTCTTGATACTCCAATGCTGCCAACTTTCGTCCACTTCACCTTTCCACCATACTGTTCTGCTGTTTCCTCTATCATTTTTGAAGAACTAACAGGAGTTACTATTGACTCTCCTGGATTTTTTAATAGGTAATGTCGTATAACTAAGGCAAAACTCCTATCTCCCCAATGGCCCTGTCCCGTTTCATCAACAAATATCGCTCTATCAGCATCTCCATCAAGGGCAATCCCAAGATCAGCATCAGAAGCTTTGACCACCTCGCAAAGCCTCTCAATATTCTTGAGTGTAGGTTCAGGAAGCCTCCCAGGAAAATTCCCATCGATATTTGAATTTATTGTTAAAACCTTGCACCCTAACTCATTTAACAAATATGGTGTGACTAGTCCGCCCACACCATTTGCAGGATCGACGACCAATTTTAGTCCAGCTTTTTTGACCCTCTCTTGGTCAATATGTTTTTTTATGCTATCCTTGTATTCCTCTATTCCAGTGGATTTAGAGACCCTCTTTCCTACATCGTGCCACTCTGTTAGTCGATGTTTCTTCTCAAAAAAAATTTTTTCTATCTTAGCCTCCTTCTCTCTTGGGATTTCTATTCCGTCCCTGTCAATTACTTTCATGCCATTATATTCGGGCGGATTGTGACTGGCAGTAATCATTATGCCCCCATCCATTTGCCAAGTTTTTGTGAGAAATTGCAAAGCAGGAGTCGGCATCATTCCAACATCGTGGACCTCACACCCAACACCAACCAATCCAGATGCCGCCGCATCAGCAAGCATTGGACTGCTAAGCCTTCCATCATAAGCAAGTAGAAATTTCCCTCCCTGAAAGAAAGACCCAACTGAATGGGCTAGATTCAAAAAGACTTCAGGTGTTAATTCTTCGTTAACTACTCCTCTTACTCCGTTAGTCCCAAATAGACGCTCTTTTTCGTTGAGATTTTTCATTTTATTTATATCCTATTTTATGTGACTATGCGTTTTTACGTCCTTTTCAACTTCCTTATGAGGGCAGATCACAGCTCCCTTAGATATCGTTAGTTTGTCATGAATGGTTACATGATCACTGATTACACATTTCTGCCCTATTTTGACATTATTTCCTATATGAACATCTCCACCAACTATTGCTCCCTCGATCTCTGCTGAATCACCAATTTCCACATTTTCGAATATTATTGAATTTTTTATAATAGAATTCTTTCCAATATACGAGTTCTGGGATATTACAGAATTTGGTCCTATTGTGGAATTGTTGCCGACCTTAACATTCTTTCGTATTATGAGCGGTGGAAATAAATTGGCGTCACTTTTAACGTCAACCCCTTCAGATAAAAGCGGTTTAAGCTCAGACTCCTTTTTAATCATAATATAGTTTGCTCTCATATAGTCTTCTATACTCCCAACATCAAACCAAGTTCCTTCCAGCCTGAATCCAAATAATTTTCCTTGTTTGGCTAGATGTGGGAATATTTCTCTTTCTAGACTTACTTTTTTATTTGATGGGATAAGCTCAATGATCTCAGGCTCCATAAGATATATACCGGCATTGATCCAGTTACTTGGCGCCTCAATTCTTGGTTTTTCTATGAATCTTTTGATGCGTGAGTTTTCATCAAATTCGACAACACCGAACCTTGTGGGATCCTTAACTTGATGTAATGCCACTGTGACCATCGCATCCATGTCAGAATGAAATTTATGCATCCTTTTCAAAGGTATCTCTGCCAAAATATCCCCATTCATAGTCAGAAATGTACCATTATCCTTCAATTTATTTTCTGAATTCTTTATAGGTCCGCCGGTGCCTAAAGTTTTAGACTCAAGAGAATAAAGAATATCGATGTTTCCTATTCTATCCCCGACTTTATATTTCAAAACATCAGCGAGATAATTTACTGCTAAGATAACCTCATTTACCTCATTAGAATGAATGCTTCTAAGTATCCACTCTAGCATCGTTCTACCTGCTATTGGAAATAATAATTTAGGTCTTGTGCATGATAAAGGCCTTAACCTAGTTCCAAAACCCCCAGCAAGAATAAGCGCTTTTATTCTACAGTACCTCCTTTCGATCTATTAAAATGGATTAGATGTTATCTCAAATAACAAGAAATTTATCCTTTTCTGGTAGGAACAATCACGAATGCTTTATCTTAACTAGAATTTAATAAATCAACTTTAATGTTTTATTTAATAGATTTAATAGAGCGCGTGCAATAAGATAGGGCATTAATTTTGAAAGGCGTTTATACACTAATAATAGATGTAAATAAAAAAATAAGGGTCACGGTAGGAAAAACAGGCCAATTATTCTTTGATAAAGGCATTTATGTTTATTTTGGATCTGCTTTAGGAGATGGCGCATCATCTATTGAGGGAAGAATTAGAAGGCATATTAAAAAAAATAAGAAAAATTTTTGGCACATCGATTATTTACTAAATAGGAGAGAAACGAAACTTCTCTTTGCTATCTATTCAACGACAAATATTGATGTTGAGTGCGAGGTCGTGAAAAAGGCAGAAAAATTTTTAGATATGATTCGTCCAAAGAAAAAATTTGGTTCTTCTGATTGTAGATGCATGTCTCATCTTTTGAAAGCTGAGAAGGAATATGTTAAAGAAGCTTTAGTTTACGATCTAAAGAAAATTTATGTCGAATTAGGATTATCGCCAATGGTTATCGATCTAAATTAAGAGAGTAGAGAAATTTAGAGAAAGAATTTTGGGATTTGCTGAATCATGTTATTTGTAGCGCTTCTTCCCAACGTTTCTTAAAAGCATCTGAAAAAATTCTGATTAGCCCAAGATTTTTTGTATAATGTGGCTTGTAATGTATTGGTATTGGGACATCCTTTTTTGTCGCCCATATTACAAATATTAGTTCGTCTCCGTCTGCCATGGTCCCTCTGACTGGATACCATTTCTCGACACAATGTTTCACTTCTGCTCCAAGGTCCTCTAATTCTTTTGCACGTTTGTTTGTGTATTCATCAATCACCATCATTAGGACTTTCGCTTTCACTCCGCTTGATAAAGCCTTTTTGAAATCTGTCTTTACGTTTTCATACCAATCGAATCTTTCAGCAAATACAAAAATTTCTTCAGATGCTTCAGCTATAATTCTCGAAGTCCTTTTTTCCATTTGCGTGAGATTATCAATAGTCAAAAGAAGTTCTTCAGGTCTAATTCCAAGTCGTTTTTCCAAATATAGTGGCTCTAGGATTCTTTCCAAAATAGAAGCGTTATCAAAAAATTCTTGAAGGGCATTGTTAGTATCTTGACGTTTCTTTTCAGTGATCCTTGATAAGAATATTTTTGGGTCATTTGCTTCCAATTTGTTACTTCTTACATTAACTAATCCGCGTTCAACCAATTTTCCAATTACATTCTTAATCTCGTTAGAAGGTATTTTATAAGTTGAAATAATTGTATCTAGGGGCTCTCCTTTAGGTCTATTTAATAGACTTAAGTAAATTTCACATTCATGATCGGAAAGACCAAAAGATTTTAATAGCTTTCTACTTCTTTCCATGAAATTCGCCTGCGTTTGAAAGTTCTAATTAAAAATAATTTAAAAATATGTTCATACAAGCAATTAAGTTGTATGAAAAGAAGAGATATCTATTCTATTTAAAAGGCTTGAGTATACTCTAAATTTATTATTCTAATTATAGTTGTATTGGACGCTTAAATTTGAGGAGCGATGAGAATTTATAAATACGTTTTGGAAAGTTGATAGGAGAAATAAGAAGAGTAGCAAGTGATTCAACAACAATACACTGATGGCGAGAAAAAAATTGCCCGTAAATATTGATGAGTTAGGAGAATGGCGTAGAACACACCATTCTTCAGATATCGCTCCTGAACTTGAAGGAAAAAATGTCACTGTATTTGGAAGAGTTGTAAGTATCCGAGAACAAGGTGGAATAAACTTCATAATATTACAAGATAAATATGGCATATTGCAAATTACGGCAAAAGAAGGCGAGGTATCAGATAAAATCTTAGCCAAGATTAAAAATTTAAGCGAGCACTCGATTTTAGGAGCTCGTGGAGTCTTAAGAAGCATAGATAAGGCTCCCCATGGAGCCGAGCTAATTCCAAATGATATAAAGATACTCGACCGCGTAAAGCAATCTCCTCCATTTAATCCTTACAAACTTAAGTTGCCCTCGTTAGATAAGAGGCTAGATGAAAGAGCTTTAGACTTACGCCGCCCAAAAGCCCAGGCAATATTTAGAATAAGGAATGTAGTTTTATGGGCCATCCGTGAATTTCTACTTAGTAAAGGCTTTTTTGAGGTAAATACCCCGAAGATTATCGCATCGGCTACAGAAGGTGGCGCTGCTCTTTTTCCTTTACTTTATTATAATAAAGAAGCTTTTCTTGCACAAAGTCCCCAACTTTATAAAGAACAACTTGTAACCTCTTTTGAAAAAGTATTCGAAATAGCGCCTATCTTCAGAGCTGAACAATTCAACACTCTAAAGCATCTCAGCGAGACCATATCCGTAGACGTTGAGGAGGCTTACGTCAATTATAAGGACTCGATGAAACTGCTTGAAGGATTAATATGTTATGTATTGAAATCTGTAGATAAAAAATCTAAATCAGATTTAGAAATATTGAAGTACGAGATTAAAGTCCCCAAAACTCCCTTCAAACAATATACATATGATGAAGTACTAGAAATTTTGAAAAGCGAGGAAGTGGCCATCGAATGGGGCGAAGATTTCTCTACATTATCTCTAAAGACCTATTCAGAAAAGATTTCCGGCTTTTATTTCATTAAGGATTGGCCGACTTCACTCAAAGCATTTTATATAAACTCAAAGAAAGAAACGCCAAAAATATGTGAATCATTCGATCTAATGCATGGCTCACTTGAACTATCCTCTGGAGGAACAAGGGTGAATTCAAGAGATGTACTTACGAGAAATCTTAAAAATAATGGTTTGGACCCAGAACGTTTCGAATACCATCTGAAGATATTTGATTATGGAATGCCTCCTCATTCTGGATTTGGGCTTGGTCTCGATAGACTTATTTTGGTACTGACCGGACAAGAGAATATTCGTGAAGTTGTTTTTTATCCTAGAGATCCTTCCAGATTGACACCATAATGATTGTGAGATAGAGATGAAAAAGGAAAAGGAAAGCCTTTCTAAGAAAAATATTATGCATTTATCCTGGCTTACCAAAGTCGAATTATCTGAAGAAGAAGCGGAGATATTCAGCAAACAACTCAACGAAATTCTATCCTATTTTAAAAAGATCGATAAAGCCAAAGTTGAGGAGTTGCCCCCGACATATCATGTGATTGAATTAAGCAACATTCTAAGACAAGATGATCCGGCGATAAAATCTTCTGAAGATATCTTGAGAACTGTGCCAAAACTCAAAGGTAGATATGTTAAAGCTCCGAGAATAGTCTAGAGGCCATCATGCTTATGAATAAATTATTTGAATACTCAGCATTTGACGTAGCAGACAAAATCAAAAAAGGGGAACTTTCGGCTACAGAATATATTAATGCGTTATTTGATAGAATAAAAACTGTCGATCCAGAAATTCATGCCTATATAACCTCGGCTGAAGATTCTGCACTTGCAAGGGCGAAAGTGATAGATAGAAAAGCAAAAAAAAGTGGAAAAATGGGAAAATTATGCGGAGTCGGCATCGCTGTTAAAGACAATATTTGTACGAAGAATATAAGAACCACATGTTCTTCAAGAGCACTATCAAATTTTATCCCATCTTACAATGCTACAGTTATAGATCTTTTTTTAAAAGAAGATGCAATAATCCTTGGCAAAACAAATATGGACGAATTTGCTATGGGGTCCTCTACAGAGTATAGCTACTCTGGCCCCACTTTAAATCCTAAGGACAAAAGTAGAGTATCGGGCGGTTCATCTGGAGGTAGTGCTGCCGCTGTGGCTTTATCTGAGGCAACTGCTGCGCTTGGTTCTGATACAGGCGGATCTGTGAGGTGCCCTGCTAGCTTTTGTGGAGTTGTGGGTTTGAAACCAACTTATGGACTCGTTAGTAGGTATGGCTTGATTGCCTATGCAAATAGCCTTGAGCAAATATCACCAATTACAAAGGATGTAAGCGATATGGCCCTTTTATTAGAATGTATAGCCCACCACGACAAAAAAGATTCTACTTCAGTAAATAGGACGAAGACAGGTTATGCAAAAAATATGAAAAATGGAATAAAAGGATTTAGAATCGGTGTTCCAGAAGAGTTCTTCGCACAGGGGACTGATGAGAATATTTCAAAAGAGGTTTGGAATACTATTCACAACCTAGAAGAGCTTGGGGCATCATATCATGAAATATCTCTTAAAAGTCTCGAATATGCTCTTGCATCTTATTACATAATTGCAATGTCTGAAGCAAGTTCAAACTTGGCCAGGTATGATGGAATAAGATATGGATTCAGGCTAAAAGACGAATCCTCAGATTGGGACGATGCTTTTTCAAAAAATAGACGCGAAGCATTTGGTCATGAAGTCAAGAGGCGTATTATCTTAGGCGCTTTTACGCTTTCGGCAGGATATTACGATAAGTATTATTTGAAAGCCCAGAAGGTCAGAACTTTAATAAAAAGAGATTTCGATAAAGCTTTTAAAAAATTTGATATATTGGCCGGTCCAACTATGCCGATATTGCCGTTCAAGCTAGGTGAGAAATTGGAAAACCCTCTAGAAATGTATATGTGCGATTTGGACACCGTACCAGCAAATTTGACAGGCGCACCTGCGGTCTCTATTCCATGTGCCCTTAATCAAGGCTTGCCAATAGGCATACAATTCATAGCCCCTCCATTTAAGGAGGAAATTCTTATTCAGGCCTCATATTCGTTGGAGCAAAGTATGAAGGAATAATGAAACCAAGAAATCATGTGAAAAAGTTGGCTACAGTAAAAATTGGTTTGGAAGTGCATTGTCAACTTACTGATCTAAAAACCAAATTATTTTGTAGTTGCCCATCGGATTACAGGGATAAAGAAGCAAATTTATACGTTTGCCCTGTATGTATGGGTCTACCTGGATCCTTGCCTGTCTTGAATGAAAAAGCAGTGGAAAATGCTATTCTTGTCGCACTGGCTTTAAAATCTAAAGTTTCTGATAGAACCCTTTTCTTTAGGAAGAATTATTTTTACCCAGATATGCCAAAGAACTTTCAGATTTCGCAGTATGATAAGGCAGGTGGGATTCCCATAGCAACTGGAGGGTATATATCATTACATAACAAAAAAGTCAAAATCAGGAGGATGCAGCTAGAGGAGGACCCAGCAAGAATAATCTATGAAGGAGCAATTTATGCATCAAAAAGCACTCTCGTGGACTATAATAGAGCAGGGATAGCTTTATTAGAGATAGTCACCGAACCCGACTTGGAATCCCCTAAAGAGGCCAAAATATTCTTGCAAAAATTAAGCTCTGTTTTAGAACATTTGGGAGTCTGCGATGGGCATCTTGAAGGATCTATGAGATGCGATGCAAACATATCTTTAGAGGGCGGTAAGCGTGTCGAAGTCAAGAATATTTCATCTTTCAAGGAAGTAGAAAGGGCTCTAAGCTTTGAAATAACCCGGCAAAAAAACCTTCTCAGTAATGGGGTTCGTGCACAAATGGAAACTAGGCACTGGGATGAAACAAGAAGAGTAACAATTTCTCTCCGTGTAAAAGAGAGGGAAGAGGATTATAGATATTTTCCCGAGCCCGATTTAGTCCCTGTAGTTATATCGGAGAATTGGATAGAAAAAATCAGGGATAAGATGCCAGAATTACCAGATGCTCACAAAGAGCGTTTGATGAAACAATATGGAATTTCGCCCCAAAACGCAGAGGTGATGGTTAATTACAAACTTCTAGGCGACTTTTTTGAAAAATGTGTTGATATCTATGATAAGCCAAAAGAGATAAGCAATTGGCTGGTGGGAGATCTTTTGGGATATCTGCACGAAAAAGGGATAGAATTTACAGAATTAAGAATTGGCCCTGAAAATATCACAAGAATGATTAGGTTGATTGATGACGGGACTATCAGTGGAAAAAT
>CAYFUV010000102.1:0-1773 GCA_964346435.1 uncultured Candidatus Bathyarchaeia archaeon
AACAAATCATCCAGAAATACGTACAATATCAAGGACAGGAAGATTCAGGGCAAGCGCAGCTTGTACTCGACCTTTAGGTCGACGTGATACCACGGGCGTAAGCCCGTGGAGGTTCATAGGAAATTACTAATAACCCTTCCTTAGAATAGGATAAGTTTAAAGAAAATTTTTTGTTAATGTAACGGGAGGAGGAAATTTATGATGAAGAAATTGACGTTAAGTGAAGCGCAAATAATGATACTGTTATCTATGTTTAATAGGGTTATGGTAAAAGAGTTAGCTGAATTGCTTCAAATTCAGCTTGGTAGACTAACTATTGTATTGATTTTAATTTAAGCTTTAGTTAAGATCGGTTTAAGTTATGGAAAAGTAAGTTGGTAAGGAATGTGTATGGTTGCTTTTAGTGGGTGTCATTATGTGCGAATCAATCGATACAACAGGATCAATAAATTATGATCCTGATGAAAAAACACAGCTCTTAGATAGACGTTCATCTCCCTTTAAAAATATTTGTAACAAATTAGCTAAATATTTGGCTTCATTTACTCGATATTCTGCAAGGGCTTCATTTATACGAGATTTTTTCTTAGCTATTTTTATATCAAGAGTGAATTTAATCGTTGACAGTGAGAACCAACAACAAGCTGGTGACAGCACACTACAAGGCAAAGCGGGAGGTAGTAGCAGTGGGCAGCAAGTTGGGGTTGAGGATAAGTATAATGAACAGCAAATCAAAACAGGTAGTGGTTTTTTTTCTACTGGAAAACTTCATGAGTTATTAGGACATTACATAAATTGCGAGGAAGTCGAATTGATAACTGATATGAAATACGCCGAAAGAGATTTGAAAAATTTTCATGAGTCCCGTGAACGTCAATCAACCGCTTCAACCTCTTTTGCTAATCAAGGGTTTAATACGTTTTGTAAGAATAAAATTGTTATTCCATTCCCACTAGTAGATGATTCCAAAACAGTGATGATATATTTCTATTATCCCGAAAATAATTTTCACCCAGCTATTTATTATTTTGATCCGATGCAGAGTAAAGTGAAAGAAATTGTTTCAGTTACGTTGAATTTACTGGGTTTATTTCCAGAAGTTCGTATGGTGAATATATCTCCTGATATTCCAACCCGACAGTCAAATGGAACAACGTGGCTTGTTGAAGTAACTCGGCTTTTTTCGGAATCTGAATTTACTGGTGAATTTATTTTTCCCAACGGTTTTGATATAGATAAAGCAGCTCAAGAGCATAAACAATTTTTAGATGAGGAAAGAGCAAAAAGCCGAGAACATATAACGCATCTTGACAGAACTCCGGAACCGCAAAGACAAAAAGGAGGGAAAGCTCATTCGTCTCTAACAGTATTTAATGGCGTTTCTTCAGAAGAAGTAGTCTCTTCAGGTCTTGATGAATCAAAAGCTAAAAATGAACCGCTACTACTTAAACCTCCACAAAGGCATCTACTTACGGAACGATGGATTTGGTTAAATGGTAGAACGATTCCCATTGCGGATAGTAAATCGAGCTCTGTTATTAAATATAGTGACGAATTTTTTCGAGGAATAAAAGATTTTACTGAGTTTCTATGGCCAGCGACTTTTTATAGTCTACTTGCCCATGATATCGGCTGTTACTTTATATATCCTGAAAATCGTTATGGCAATACTCTAAAAAATATTTTATTAGGCATTCCCTCTAATCAACAGACGCTTACCACATATCCTGCTACTTTTCCGTTATGGTGGCTTACGGCATTTATACCGCCTAT
>CAYFUV010000103.1:0-5367 GCA_964346435.1 uncultured Candidatus Bathyarchaeia archaeon
TTTTGGGAATCTTACGAAGTAATAATCAAGGCTGCAGAAATCGGTCTCACTGAAGAAAGAAACCTTAAAAAAGAGGCTAGAAAAAGACTGAGCGGTACATACAATATTCACTTCCCTCAGAAGGTCATTATCGTTGGAAAGAAGAAAAGAAAGACACTATCTCCAGATCTAACAAGATATTGGTTAACGATAAACGGGCTTATTGTCTTAATAATGGCCGCTACGCTGTTCTACTTGTTCACTCCATAATTAGCATATGTACCAGGTGACTCAAAGTTAACGAAAAAATTATAATTACTTATCTTGGTTGTTCTTATTTCGTCCTAAATTGATCTTACTGTCTCATTTCTTATTTGGCGTAATATTCTGCATAGCATTACTTTCTACTTCACGTCTATGCAATATGCATTCTCCTTCTAGGCCGTTCTATGCTTTAACGCTATTCATGATGCTATTTCCTGATCTTGATCATCTTTACTGGTTACAAATTAAATGGGAGCATATACTTCCATACACGATTTGGGATCTTTTTGAATGGGAGCTGAGAACGGATATCTTTTCACTAGGATTTCTGCATCCATGGATCTTTCCATTCATACTCATGATCTTTCTGACATTGCCTGTAAAAAGTCTGAAGAATCATAGGTGGTCGATATTTGGTGCTTTTTTTGGCTGGTCTACCCATCTAATATTAGACGGAATCATACATTTCTATTGGATATGGTAAAACTATCAAGTCACGTTTGCACCGAAAATGGATGTAATGTGAAGATGTTTTCAAAACGTTCTAATTACACATTTAGTTTAGGTTCAAAATAGGATTCACGCACAAAGGTGCCCACGCACATTATTTAAGATGATTTAATTCCAGTTATTTCTCATATAGTTCCTCGCGATACAAGTATTGTGATTATCGTTAGTGTTCATTTCGATAATACAAATTTTAATCCAAAGACTACGTATTCAATACTTTAGTTGAATTTCTGAGGTCATAATAAACTAGAAGAGCGATGATTAGAAGCGCCAATATAGCGGGTGCACCAAAGGGAATTGTCAACATTTCATCTGGGGCAGGTGCTATGAATGCGCCAAACGCTATGTATGCGTTAATCGCTCCATGTCCTAGGGCTGCCGGAAAAACGCTATTAGATTTCACCCTCAACCATCCTAATAAGAAGCCCACAAGAGTAGTCCAGACCACAAATGCTAATACCCCTATTGAGTTAGGGTGATGGGGATAGTTATATCCCATTAAAATTAAGGGTGCATGCCATAAACCCCAGATAATGCCATTAAACAGAAATCCCTTAAGGAGATTGAATCTCCCAATAAGTTTTGGTAAAAGAAATCCTCTCCATCCATACTCTTCGCCGAAGGCTGGAATAAAGTTGATGAATGGTGCTAGAATCAGATTAATAATGATAAAATACATTGGGATCTCTTCGAAAGCTGGAGCCTGTGGATAAATCTCCTTAAATCTCGTTAAGGTAAAATCTATATGTGCGGTTCCCAGAACTGCGACGAAAATGAGTCCCAGAGCAATTACAGCAAAAGGATAGATAAGACTGTACAAATAGTAGTTGACTTTCCCTTTTGCAATGCCGTAACTCCTAAGATTTCCATGTTCAACAAATTTTATTGTGATCACCGCTGAAAGAAGTGGAATGAACATCACACCTGTTAAAGCAGCAATGGCAAACCCGACCTTAAGCCCCCCAGAAAGCCACAGCCATGCCTCCATGAGATAAGTTAAAGTGAAAGCTATCAAGCAAAAAACAATTATTTGCTTAGAGTCATTCATTATAATTAGTTCCCCACTTCTTTTTTATTGATATGACTATAGGCGAGTATACTATTATGTGTATGTGCGCATCAAGGTACCCACACACAGATTCACTTTCATACTGCCCCCCGCGCATTAGAGATAGAAAAAATAGTGAAAAGACTGAGAAAAGAGGAATAAATATTAAAGAAGACTATTTCACGTACTCCAGTAGCGCGCTAATACTTGATTTTTCTGAGAACCCACAAACTAAACAGGGCTATGCAAAACCAGAATATCATGTCTACTGCCAAGCCCAAATAATTAAACAGCCATAAATCCACAGGGCCAGAAATTGCTGAGGTCTGATGTGTCAACCAGAACATTGGAAATCCATATGTCGTATGTACAAAGTCTGGCCAAGGAAAATATTCACTTCGCACTAAACCAAGCAATGTCAACAAAAAAGCCAGAATCAACGCTGAGACAATAGGAAACTTTGTTCTCATGGTTATACTATTTCACAATTTCTTCTGCATGTTTATTAGCGTATTGTTTGGGGGTACCTTGGTGCGCTCTCTCTCAATCCAATAATGGTACTCCTGTGTAATAGCGTGCTTTACATGATACTCCTTTGCGGTCGTGTATTAGAGCAAATTAAGTAAGTATACAAAATATTAGCAATGAGAGTTCTTAAGCGCAAACAAGTTATTTCTTATGTATGCTGTTATTAGGAGCAAACGATCTTGATATAAGGGTCCTTCGCCCTTTGAGGAAATTTAACCTTTCTATTTTTAAGATTGATAAAACGACCTTTCTTTCGATAGAATTTGCCTGCTATTTTGTTAGTTACCCCCTTTTCATTAAGCACCTCAATTATCTCGTCTTTATTATCCGGTGAAATTGATGCTATTAAACATCCAGTTGAAGATGCAGATAAGGTCTCTATCATACTTAATCTGGAATACTCTTGAAGATTTTTCATCTCTTCCATCATTGGTAAATTCTCATAAAATATTTCGAAACCAAGATTTGACATGTCTGCCATCTCATTCAAAGCGGATATTAAGCCACCTTCCGCAATATCATGCATTGCATGGAGACCTCTGCATTTGGCTAACAACAAAGCCTCATCTACACACGATTGACAACGGATCATTGAACGCAAACTTTGAGCTTTCTTCAATCCAAACAAAATTTTAGACTTCTCATAATTAATCAAGGCCAAATTAGTTAATATCTCGAGTCCCAGTGGTTTTACAATCAATATGAAGTCTTCCGGTTTAGAATTCATCGGTTTTATAAGCCTTTCTTTTTTAACAAATCCCGCGACAGTGCATATGCCGATCACTTGAGAGATAGAAGAATAGTTTCCCGTATGACCGGATATGATATCCATCTTCAATTCCCTCGCTGCCATACGAGCCTGTCGCACTATCCGTTTGTATACTTTGTAATTGGTGCCTATCGGTCCTAGAAGATTTATTGTGGCTATTGTTGGCTTTGCCCCAAATATAGCCACGTCTGAAGATGGATATTGAATCATCAACCATCCAAACCATTCTTGAGGTACCGCTGTACAAGGATCGGTTGAAACGACCATGTAACGATTGTTGTCAACTTTAAACACACCTGAATCACAACCAGGTGTGGGCGGAACTATGACTTTGTTTGAGTGTTTTATATCTTCAATAATCTTTGAAAGTCTTTCTGAATCGAATTTCCCCATTTGGCATTACCAAAGACTTCTATCTTGGATTCTGATTTTGTTCCTTTTTTAAGCAGAGCTGTTGTATGGGATGCGACATCTTCATGCTCAGCAACTGATGTCACTTGAATGCTCGTATGTGAAGAGACAACCTTGCAAATCCTGGAAAACCTCATTTATAGATATCCATGAGTTTTCTTCTGACTAAAATATAGATCATCACAGCACTTACGATAAACTCCGGAAGTATATAGCTGCCATTATAGATAACTGAATATAGAGCGGGATTAATTCCGGCCGGCACGAATGACGAAAAAAAGACTATTCCTGAAATGAAATGAGAGAAAAATCTTCCGACCATGCCAACTCCTACACCAATTAAAGGAAAATTTTTGAAAAAGCCAGCAAGACCTAGCAGACCAAATGCTATAGGATAGTCTAAAAGAACTTGAATTGGATGAAATATAAAAGGCTCAATTATCAGTACAACTAATCCGAAAACAGCCCCAGCTAATAACCCAATTCTTGTCCCTCTTCTAAGAGCCAACCATAGGAGCGGAATCATACTTCCAGCAGTCAGTCTCCCTCCTTGAGGCAATGAAAATATCGTGATAAGATATAGGGCGGCTGATAGCGCTATGCATACTATGCTCTCTGCAAATATCTTTAATTGAATTTTCAAACAATCAACCTCCACTGTATAGTGGGGTATGCTGAGAACTAGCTTTAAATTCCTACGCCAGTATTACCTGGATCAGGTTCTATGGGTCGATAGCCAACAGCTATCTTCTCAGCTAGGTTAACCCAGCTCCCCAATAGTCACAATTACTTAGATCGAATATTTATTATTGACTTTTTTTTCTTCCTTTTGCTAACTACATCATGCGTTATTCTGTGTGTGTGTGGGTACCTTATTGCGCACTCACACACACACAATAAAATAAAATTATCGCGTGCACTAAGCCTACAAGTTATTTTTCGGAGTAAAAAAACAGATCAAGTAGAATATCAAGAGAGAAAAATTATAGATAGTTATAGTAAGAAAAGTTTTCGTGGAAAGAGGCATAAAAGAAGCGATGGCTGCTATGATTAGTTGGATAACCAATGGGTTTAGAATACCAAGCCAGACTGGAAATCTGGAGTTCCTGGAAACAACCAGAATAAAGAAGATGATTGAGATTAGAGGGATAAATACCTGAAACGCATAAGCGAGAGGCTGGCTGAAATCAATAAACAGATTAATCATATTATCAATTACCTGTTGCGAAGCAACGTCAACGTTCATTTTCAGACGATAGGCGGTTGCGATGTAAGACAAAGACACATGGAAAAATACACCACAAAAATAGGCGATAGCGCTGCTAATGAGTAAAATCCGGGACAGCATTAATGCTCGCCCCTCACGCTTAAGATGCAAATATACATAATACATTCCAGCCCAGCCCAGCGGAATGCCAATCATCGCAAGATAATTACTTAACAACAATCGCCAATGGCTGGCTTGGGATAGAACCGTAAAAACTTTTGTTAAATCAACTGTGAAAACTGTTTCAAATCCATAAATGCCCTGAGGGAAAAAAGCAAGAAATAAGTCAGCAATAACTGATATAAAAGATCCAAAAATTCCTACCAAGGCAAGGATTTTCAATTTCTTGTTTTTTTCTTTTCTCCTTTGGTCCATGTTAGGCTCCCCAGTTTAATGAATAGGTATTATCTATACTTAGAGTAAACATATATGCCATATTACTAAGCGAGCGCTTAAACTTTTTTCGTTGTTAGAATCCTATACCTATACCTCGAACCTTAACCTCAGACACTACCAACAGAATTTTTTCTTGTGTGTGCGCACCAAGGTACCCACACACACACAACTTCGTAATGGGATTTATCCAGGGGA
>CAYFUV010000104.1:0-5491 GCA_964346435.1 uncultured Candidatus Bathyarchaeia archaeon
ATTATTGTAGCTTTGGGCACCACCTTAATGAAAAAGAAAAAAAGAACTAATCTCTGATGGTGACCTGTGCGCTAATTATCCAGGTGGGTGACGATCTATTAAGGATTGGATATTAGGAAATCCAAAGAATCGCAAAGATAAGGAAAAGATATCGATTGTAGGTAAATTATTTTCAGGTTTAGGAGAAGGTGCCTATTATATTTCCCATAAGGGTTATAGAAGACAATTCATAATAAAATTGGGATTCGATCCTTATCCTGGTACTTTGAATCTAAGACTCGAAGGAGATGAAATTGGGAAGAAAAAGTTACTTAAAAAATATTCGCCAATTTCAATAAATGGCTTTGACAATGGAACTCGGAGTTTTGGGTCAGTTAGCTGTTGGCGAGCCTTAGTAAACGACAGAGTTGGGGCAGCGGTCATTTTAGCTTTGAGAACTCATTATGGAGAAGATGTGATCGAAATTATTTCGCCAAATAATATCCGGAATGAATTGAGATTGAAGGATGGAGATGAAGTTAGGATAACTATCTTAGATCTTTCACGATCTTCTTCTTGATTTTCGTAGAGCTATCAAGATCCTCTCTTCCAAATTTCTCAATCTGAACTATTTTAATTTTTAAACCAAGAAATCCAAGAGCCTGTTCAACCATTTCCTGCATATCTTCTTGATCGTGACCGATAGCTATAATATCTGGTTTAACTTCCCTTATTATATCCTCAATACTAAGATCTTTACGTCCCAAAATTGCTTTGTCAACGGTTTTTATGGCCTCAACTAACGCCCTTCTCTGTTTTTCCGGTAAGATAGGTTTTGTCCCTTTTCTTTCTTCAACAGTCTTATCTCTGGCTACAACGACCACTAATCTAGAATATTTTCCACCAGCCTTCTTGGCTTCTTGAAGAAATTTCAAATGACCATAGTGCAACAGGTCAAATGCTCCTGTTGCAAGAACGATTTTATTCAAATTTATCAAGTCTTTTTTTCCGTTTCTAATCCAATTAAAGTCAACCAATCTTAACAATTTTAAAGCATCAAGTAATCCCTCTGCGTAGGAGATCGATGCTAATGAGGTGCCAATATCTTTCTTCTCTTTAAAATAATATTTTGAATCTGATAAATAATTGTGGACATATTCAATAAGTGATTTGATATCTTTTGTTTTTACCATATGTTGCGAGTTAATAATTTTAATACTTCTTAAAGCGACTTCAACATTTGAAATATACTTCTTAACTTTGTTCTCGTAATGTTCGTTCAGATGTACCCCTCCAAATCTTCTTTTCTTGCCCCGCATAAAACCTGCAATGCTTCTGCCTCTAAAAAGTGTAATTTGCTTGGAAAAACAATAGAGTAAGGTGGCAAATCAAACTCATAATTGATGAGTTCGCTAATCTTCGCCGCTTTTACCACTGTGTTTTTGGATCCTATACTTGCAAGACCTATTGCTAATGTATCATTAGTAACTACATTGCGTCTTAATTTTTCCTCCATTAATTGTAGTTTTTTAATGCCTTCGTTGATTTTCATGTATCTGCCTTTTTCAATATCTATATCTAAAAGTGCGAGAGTGTGTAGACCGCTCTTTCCATTATCCTCTAAGAAAATATATGGGGTTTTAAGTAGATCGCGGGAACTATTGAAGGGAATTGTCAGGGTTCTTCCAAACTTATATATTTGTAACCCGGTTGATCCAGCGATGGCAGAAATTATTGAGGAAGCGTGTACTACACTAGTTTTAATGCCCATCTTCTCTGCTTGAAGTCTTAATGCTACATGGGTTGTAGCAACCATAGGATCGCCAGGAACCAATATGACGACATTTTTCCTTAGAGCCAAGTCTAAAATAACTTTTTTAGCGTTTTCTTCAAAATCGCTTCTTTTAAGAATCTTTACTTTTTTTCCTATTAATTTCTCAAGACTTTTTAGACTTAGCTCAGGCATTGGATTTGTATATGTCTCTATCATCGCAATGTCTCCATCTTTCACAATTTCCAAACCCTGCAATGTCAATCCTAACTCGTTATTTAGACCAAGTCCAATAAAAGAAAGTCCGGCCATACCCATCCACCATCTTATTGTGATTTCATATTTCTAGCGCATGAGATAAAAACAATTCAATTTAAGTTTGGATCTCAAATATCTCATTTAATCATAAAAAAATTTAAAGGGTCTGAAATCCTCTCTCTTTGATTGAGGTTGATAAAATGAAAATTGATGTTAATAAAACAGCTTTAGTTCTGATTGAGCCACAGAATGACTTTCTCAAGCCAGGCGGAGCTATGTATGAATATATTAAGGAGCAATTAAAGAAAAGGAATGTCATTCAAAATCTGGTTGATCTCATAAATAGGACTAGAGGAAAAATTAAGATAATTTTCGTACCATTTCATCATTTTGATCCCGGATTTCCCGAATTGAAACCAGGAGGACCAGCTACAGAAGGTTTGAGGGGAATCGAAATGGAGATGCCGGCGTGGGATACGAAAGGCGCTTGGGTAAAAGGGACGCCTGGGCCAGAAATAATCGATGAATTGAAACCGCGGCCAGGAGACATTGTAATTGAGGGAAAGAAGACTTTGGATGCATTTCACTCTACCGCTTTGGATTACATCCTACGAGCAAACGAGATAGAATGGATGGCCATAGCTGGTTTTCATACGAACTGGTGCGTAGAATCGACCGCGCGCTCCGCTTACGATAATGGATATAGAGTTATTGTGATTAAAGATTGCACTGCTACAGATACAGACGAGGAACAAAATTATTCGGAGAAACATATATTCCCCAAGATTGGGAAGGTAATGACTCGTGATGAGTTTATAGCAAGCCTAGAATGACTTTTTGGTCGAGCACGCTGGAGATACGAAATCATAACCAGAATCCTTATTAGATTTAATGGCAACTAAGCTTTTTTGTCGGCGGGCACGTGGGCCCGTAGACTAGAGAAATTAAAGTCTCTTGTCGGGATGCTCAGCCAGGTAGAGCAGCGGACCAAATTGATTAGAATTTGGGTTGATGCTCTTAACCCGAAGGTCGCGGGTTCAAATCCCGTCGGGCCCGCCATTATTTGGGTAGTTAGCGCAATAAACCAAAAGTTCTATATTTACGTGAGATGGAAATTGAGAATTCTAGTGAACGTTCCATGGCGCTATCTGCGGATATATTTTCATTGAGTGTTGTTTTGCTGGGCGTTTTAATCGCACCCATTATTTCAAACAAGACCAAGATTCCAGTTATCGTAGTAGAGATTATCTTTGGAATAGTTGTAGGCACATCCTTATTGAACATAATCACTGAAATCGAATGGCTAAATTTCTTCTCATTCTTCGGTCTTATCTATTTGTTGTTCTTAGCAGGTTTGGAAATTGAATTTGAGGAGATTAGGAGATCCATAGTTCCCGTTTTATCTATAGCCACCGGATCCTTATTGCTACCTTTTGCCTTGGGCTATTTCCTAGCCATGTATATTCGAGTCAATCCAATATTTCTTGGAGTAATTCTATCCACAACGTCTCTTGGCGTCGTACTTCCAATAGCAAAATCTTTGAGAGAAGACGATTCCTTTTTTCAGATTTTACTCGGCGCAACTGTACTAGTGGATATGGTAAGCATGTTCCTTCTTGTGATAGCTCTTGAAATCGCGGCCGGATCTCTTTCCTTTCACTACCTCTTTTCGATAACCTTCTTTCTGGCCATGTTTGTTCTCCCTTTCTTGGTTAGGCGAATTGGACTCAGAACTAGAATATGGCATTGGTCCTTGAATAAAACTCATTTTCAGTTCGAAGTAAGATTTTGTTTTGCGTTAATGGTTGGGTTGGCAATATTAATTGAGCTGATTGGGATGCACGCGATCTTAGGCGCATTCTTAGCAGGTCTAGTAATATCAGAGTTGACTGACCGGGGAAGCGATTTAGAGCAAAAGCTACTCGGAATCGGATATGGCTTTTTTATCCCATTCTTCTTCATACTTGTTGGGGTAAACACCAACATTCCGGCTGTTTTTGGAAGTATGAGTAGTATCGTCATTTTATTTACGATCATACTTGTAGGCATATTCAGTAAAGTTATAGGTGTTGGAACGGTAGCCAAACTCCTTGGCTTTTCGACTCGCAAGAGCATATCACTTGGATTCATCAAGAGCGCTAGGCTAAGCCTAGTATTGGCGGCTATTGGTATTGGCCAAAGTATGGGCTTGATCGATTCATCTATGTATTCCATATTCGTAATTTTCGCGCTAACAAGTGTGTTGTTAACTCCCTCGATTGGGATAAGTCTGTTAAAGAAGAAAATTGAATTTGTAAAGATTGTAGTGATACCCGAAGAATTCTGGGAACTTAGCTAATGCGCACGATCATATACGGTAAGATATATGGAGTGGGATTTCCGCCCCTATTTACTAGGAAAAAAATTTTTTTCGGGATTTCAAGAATTAGGTGCGTGCGCACTTAACGTTTCCAGAATTTGAATAAAGCAAATATTACCATTAGATAAGCAATTGTTCTAATTACAATGAAAACGCTTGTCAAAATTTGTCTAAAGCCAAGAAGGGTCAGTAGATGTGTTAGGCCGAAGATACCAAAGGCAATGCCAACATAGAGAGGAACAATGTCTCCCTTTTTCTGATAACCCCAAACGCCCAAGACAAATATTATGGCGCATAGCACAAAGTTTACTGCGTATATAGGATCCCATATAAATGCCATTTTTCATCAATTATTTATGATCTCGAATGCTTTAAAATAACTAAGTCCTTGTTGTTGTGGAGTAGGATTCGCACGCGCGCTTTTCTAGGTTTATTTCTTGTATGATTATTTCAATTCATACTTTTACAAACCTCTCCTTCTTGTAACATTTTGCTTTCGTATTTTTATAGAAAAAGAATTAGACTCTTGCTAAGATAACATGAAAAGAAGCGGAGTTGCTGATCTCATTTTACATCCTGGATATGCTCCAGACTGGTTACTGCATAGAATGCAAAAATTGGCACGAAGCATGTTAATTATAATGGCCGATGAACACGGATTGAAAGAAATTATAGCCAGACTTTCAAATCCCTTATTCTTCCAAGCTTTTTCTAATGTTTTAGGCTTTGATTGGAATAGTAGCGGATCTACAACAGTAACTTGCTATGCGATAAAACAAGCTTTTGATGAGTTAGACTTGGGAATCGAAACAGCAGGAGGAAAAGGCAAATACTCCAGAGTGGCCAAAAAGGAAATTGAGAAGATATGCGGAGCATTTGATTTATCAGAAGAGGAGGAAGCTCGTATATGCTATGCAAGCAAAATGACAGCTAAGGTGGATAACGCGGCTATTCAAGCTGGGTATAAGCTTTATCATCATATGATTTTGATAACAATGGAAGGAGATTGGGCTGTAATCCAGCAGGGCATGAATGCTGATTCCAGAACGGCTAGAAGATATCATTGGCTCTCTGACGATATTGATAATTTTATAGTAGAGCCTCATGAAGGCATCGTAGGAGAT
>CAYFUV010000105.1:0-14840 GCA_964346435.1 uncultured Candidatus Bathyarchaeia archaeon
CTCTCCTTCCAAATCAGTCACGACAGGCGAATATTCGAAAGCCATATGCAAAGCTTTTCCCGTAAGCCTAAACTCAGTTGAAGTAGAATAAGTAAGATATTGGTATGACCAAGCATTAAATGGAGCCCACGCACGCCATTGGAATTGAGCTTGATTCATAGGAACAGTAAAAGTTTGAGATTGTGACATCACAGGGACTATAGTTATCAGAAATAGTATTGAAATTAATCCTATCATCGTTATTTTTTTCATTCGAACACTTCCTCTCATTATTGGTATTTATTTAGAAGCGCCCCACCTCGGCACTCGAGAAGAAAAAATAGGTATTAAAACATGTTTTCCAAAAATCCGAAGAGCATAAAGAGCACTAACAAGGCGATGATTATAAAGAGAATGAAACGAACTACTAAATTCTCTACAGACCCTACTCCGGCCATTGCTCCAATTTTACTGAAAATCAGAGCTGCGATAATAAGAGTCTGGACTATCCTACTTTCGCGTTTTTCCAAATGATTTGGTAAAGAAAATATCGTATTGAGATATGAAGGGACTGATAGAACTATATATACTGGGCTCTCAGCAAACGTCTTATATTGAATTGTCAAGTAATCAAACCCCACTATGTTTTGGGGTTTGCTGAGAACTAGCTTTGAATCCCTACGCCAGCATTACCTGGATCAGGTTCTAAGGGTCGATAGCCGACAGCTATCCTCTCAGCTAGGTTAACCCAGCTCCCCAATAAGTACAATTACTAAATTAGTAAAAATTAATGTTGCCTATAAATGTATACTTTGGAAGTTGCCGAGTAACATTGAAAGGGGGGTAATACATTTTTACGAACATGCGAATCTACAATAGTTTGAATAATTTCTTTATCTCCTTCCATTCTTCCTCTATCCCCTTACATTCTTCCTTTCTATCCTTACGTATTTGCGTTATATGAGTCGAGTTAATTTCTTAGAGAGAGAGCGCACCAAGGTACCCGCACACGCAGAACGATACGCGACATCGTAATTGTTCAAAGGAATAATTGAAGGCGATAAAGGAATAGAAAAAAAGAAAACTTTGTCGCAATTGCTATTCTTTTAGACACTTTCATTGTTTCTATGCTGATTAACAAAAGTTTTGAAATGTTTGGAAGCTTCTTAGGAACATGGCTGGTTTTCATCATGATCTTTGTCGCCACCTATCTGACAGGCAAATACGCTAGAAGAAATTGACTGAACAACGAATCGGATAAGATTTTATTTTATACCGAACTTACAATTATAGGTGGATACTCATTGAGTGAGAGTAAAACCAAAGGCTGGTTTACCCGATACGTTAAGTCAGAAGCTAAAAAAGATGTAATGAAGCCTTCTGAAAGAGCTGGAGAATTAATCGGCATCTTCTGCATCCTAATATTTCTGTTCTTCTTTATTACTCATCAAGCATCTTCAACTGGATTCTTTACTTTAAAATTTGGCCGATTAGAGCAATTCCTATTTTATGGCTCAATATCTTTTGGAATAATACCCAATGTTGGAAAGATAATTATGGGGCGAAAAAACGTAATTCGTCCTTTAGAAGCTTTTGAAGCATTTTTTAGTTGCGTCGCACTTTTATGGCTATTAAGCGTTTTTCCTTTTGATTTCTCTCATCTTTCGGATTTTCTTACAGAGATAATGAGATCAATTACTATATGGATCTCTAATGATATTGCGAAAATATTAATGATATTGGGAGTTATCGGTAGCCTGGCGACCGCAATTTACATATCTGCTCTCTATTTTTCTATTCATTCTTTGCGAGCGAAGCAAGCAACTAACTAACCGCCTTCCCCAGATGTGCCTCGAGCATATTTCTAATTGTGTGTACGCACCAAGGTACCCACACACACAAATACTACGAAAAGATACTTAGGAGCGCGCGCGCGAGCGCTAAATGTCCACAAGGAAATTTTTAGAATGCTAGGTAGAAATATTTCCGATGTTATATCATTTTGTCAAATAGAATGCCAATAAGGTGTCGTGAAATTTTTTCTTTCTCGCCATTTTTAGCTTTTAGGTACACATTATAAATCGCTAATAGAATTTGTCTTTCATAATCCTCTAGTTCTAGGTTTTTAATAATGTTAGAAAAGGGTTTTGTATTTCTAAAGGGCATTAGCCTCTTTATATGAATTAATGTGTTTGCCAGTGGAATCGAAGGAATTATGGCGAAAAAGGCATAAACTATATTCACAGTTAATTCATAACCTGAAGATGTAGAAGCAAAGGTAGCAAATAGTGCTAAAATCATAGAAAATATCATAGAAGTGTAAAGTGGAGAAGTTAATCTTCCTAATAAAAATTTGTAGATAACCCGGTCAAGGTCTCCAGGCTTAGGGATATTGATATTAAAATGCATTGCGATCCAGACGGTGAATCCTAATCCAAATATTGTTATGAATAGATAGGTCACTGAGAGCAATCTCTATAATCGACTCCTCATCGTCATGACAGTAAGTACAATTGACAATAAAATGAAAAATGAGAAAAGCATTAAGTATAAAATTGTATTTTGTACGATTATAACATTCGAAATAAGTAAAGATGTAATAATAAAAAGAAGGGTGGTTGCTATTGATAGTAAGCTAAGGTTTCCAACTGAGTGCTAGTATTCCGCCGATTATTCCGAGTATAAGACCCAAGACAAAGCCTCCTCCGATGAAGATGCTAATTATTGAAAGAACTAGAATTATGGCACCCCACATCGTTTTTTGAGATGGTTTTTGATATAGCATTATTGCGGCAACTATCACAACTATGCCCAAGATAACACCTATACCCATTAGAGTATAGAGAATGGTTGTTACTAAGGCTGTTTCGGCCACACCAGGAATGAATGGGGCAATGAAAGAGCTTACTGCTCCTAGTATCGCGCCATTAATCAATATCAGGATGCCTGCTATGAGCGATAGAGCAAAAGCAGCAGAAGGTTTTTTATTTTTTTTAGACATATTGATTCGCCTATACGAGTATAGTATTGATTCAAATATTTAAGAAATATTAGATGCCTCAAAATTCGATTATCGATTCAAAATTAACCACGTGGGCCTAAGCTTCCTTTTCTAAATAGAAATCTTTAAGTTAATTAAGAAATCACAGTATGGTTCACTGAAATCTCAATTGATTATCGGAGCGATTGAATGGAACTTTATATGATCTTGGCAATTATCGCTGGATTTTTTTTTGCTCTCCGCCACATTGTCAATAAATATGTCTTGGCAAACCGGATGTGCGGTATCGCATGGTTTTATTTTTACACCTCGATTAGCATAGTCTCCTTCCCGATAATATCTTGGTCAATCTCGGCGATAATTTTACCCACTACTCAAACTTGGTTTTTCATAATAACCTCATCGATTGTCGCCTTTATCGGCGTATTGATCTTCATTTATGCGTTAACCCTAGGGGATGTAACGACAGCTATGCCAGTGGTCAGTTCAAGACCCATATTTATCGTACCTCTAAGCTTCATTTTTTTAAATGAATTTTATGGCTATCAAGTAATCGGATGGATCCTTCTGATCGTATTTGGAGCGATTTTGACATCTTGGGATGAAAGGACGAAACCAAGGCATATGTATAGGAACAAGGCATTAGGTCTATTCTTTGCTACTACGATTCTGTGGTCGATAATGAGCATTCTCAGCAAACCTGCTTTGCAAGAAATTGGTATTTTTAATTTCCTAGGCTGGTCGAATATCGTTCAGGCTCCTTTATTATTAGCATTTATACCGTTTGTTCTACACAAAGCCGAAAAAATCGATCTCAAGAAACATTGGAGGCCAACGTTACCGTATGCTATTCTAGAAAATGTATTCCTATATGGGAGCGTAATCGCCTTTTTCTATGGATTAAAATTCTCTGTTACGTTGACCGAAGCCTTAATCGCAACATCAGGAGCATTCACAGTAATGATGGGATATATAATGTCCCGAATCAATCCTAACCTAATAGCGGAAAAACATACGAAGGGTATTTATTTACTTCGTCTAATCGGAACTATTATAATCATTATCGGCGTCTACCAAATTTTAGCCTAGGTATAGCAAAGCAACCTAGCCTTCCATTAACTCCTTTCGCGCGCGCTCTGAATAAAAGTCAGCGATCATAAACTCGCACACGAGATCAGACTTTAGCAAGGTCCCTCTTTTTCTTTGATAGCTTCATTAGGGTTTCCAGACCGGGTTTAACTTCATCTATATACTTGAATTCAACTATTCCAGCTTTAACCAATTCGTCAAATAATATTGAACCCCTATCGGATCTGATTATTGTTGTAGATCGCCCGCTGGGTGACCCCACAGAGCCTACTGAAATATCAGCATACTCAGCGGTATAATCCTTACAATAATGGCATGAGCCCCTCGCAAGGGATTTCATATCTTTTATTGAAACATCCATCAAATTATTGCCATCCTTGCCGCTGACGAGGAATTTACCTTTTGTTATATCAAACTTTCCAACGTTCTTGATGTCCAGCTTATTGCTTTCCAAGTGTTGTTTTAGAACGTTATAATCGAAGGACTCGGTGCAGAATAGACCTAGGGCCAAATAAATTTCGCTTCCGATCCCTGAGATTTTGGGATTCAATTGTAGCTTCCGTAAGGCATTTATCTGACAAGGCGTTCCAACTACCGCCAGCCTCCTCAATCCTCTTTCTACAATTGCCTCGTGTAGAGCTTTCATGTTTGAGCTGACCGCATAGGAAGTTCCAGCCCCCTTTAAGACCTCTTCTCCAGTTGTTGCGATTGTCGGTTTTGGTCGCCATTCCTCGTCGACCGTTGTTATTATTGCGCCATCTATTGTCTTATTATCTATTAGGTGGATCAGCAAACTGGTTACTATGCCACCGTCCTGAGCAACTCTTAAAACCTTATTCAGTCTTGATCTCGCAGAGTAGACTTTCATATAGCTTCCAATAGACTCATTTTCAAATATTGGGTTCAACAGCTTATAGCCCGCCTCTTCAAAAGCATCATCCACCATTGGGCAAAAGACGTAGCATACATCGCACATAAGGCATAAACCCTTCAGTGCAGGCTTCTCATCAATCTTTATGACCCTGTTTGGGCAGATAGCTTCACAAGTTCCACATAGTGTACATTTATCGGTTTTTACGATCTCAGTCATTAGCCTTGGAAATCCGATCAGCAAGCTCATAATCCATCAGCCCATTATTACTACAATCAATATGTTATTTGTTTTTCGGTACTAAATATTTGAGAAGTGCGGGAGTGAGATTATTTATCCTATCCAGCAAATATTTAGGAAAGGACAGTAAACGAAATCAAAGGTTGCAGTCTTCTTATCGTCTTTTCTGCTGTGTTGGAAGGCTCTCGATTCTCTTCAGATAATCTATAGTAAAACAAGACATTGCGAAGATTAATACAATTATCTTTGCTGAAAAAACTATATTTATCGGGGAATGCGCACTCCAAGGCCAGGGATTCACTATCACATCAGGATTCTGTAATCCTTGGACTGATAAGGCTGCTGACCAAACAACGATATGATATATTAGCTCGAACCCAGCGGCCATCGCTCCAAACCAAGCAAGAATATAGAAAAGACGGCGGATATCCGAAAGCATTCCCCTAAACCTTCTTAAATTTCCTGGGGAATACAGCCCAAATGCAAACCAGAGGAAGAAAGCATACATGAAGATCGTGATTGGCTTGAGGTATAGCCCTGGAATAATAACGATTTCTACAAGAACTAGATTGTCACCAACTACATAAGGGGGAGTAGTCTTTAAGGCATAAGTGACCACGGTCAATATAGCGATAATTCCAAAAAACCATGAAATGATTGAATAGATATAGCCCTTGAACGTTCTAATTTTTGGAAAAAATAAAATTGCGATCAGTATTCCCCCGCCAACTAGGATTATGTAGGCTGGCATTGGAGTAAAAAAAAGGAATATGCTGCAGATGACCAGTACGGTGACTATGTAAGATAGGTCTTCATAACGTCTCTCAATAGCCCCTTTCTTTCTTCTTGTTCTTCTAAATATTTTTTCCAACGAGATTCATTGCCCCCTGCTTGCCTTTCTTCAGTACACTTTTAGTTTAATTCAGAAAAAGAAATCTTGAGGTTTTGGCCTCAATTCTTAACAAATCTTTTATTACACAATTTTTAGCTAATAAGTCCTAAAACAAATATTAAAGTATGTTGTAAACACACTCAATAAAAATATCAAACTAATAGGTTAATCAGGCGCTCTCGATGAGGAAGATCATTTTCATTACAATTATTGTATTGATAAGCATCGTGATAAGCCAATGCCCTGCAATGCTTTATTTTCAAGCCGTGAATGCCGAGACTCTGGAAGAGGAGCCTATTACACTATATGCACATAGTATGGAAACGGACAGTCCTTATGGAGATAATATTCTAACAACCGCACCGCCATACGGCACCTTAATGTCTTCCTATACGGGTGAGGGCCTAAACTTTTATCTTTATCCGCCATTGACCAGCAATCTAAGTGCCCGAGGCTCTTTAAACGTCAGACTATGGTTAAACTCCACCACTTCAGGAACATCCAGCATAAATATATCGTTATTCGAAGTCGCTCAAGATGGAGACAGGATAAGGGCTTGCGGCGCTTTGATGAATGTACTCGCAGAAGAAACTATTGGAGAATTCGTTTTTGGAATTCCTGTAAGCCATAATTTTACATCTGGCTCTACTATTCAATTGTTTATTCAAAGCTTGGGCGAGGTTCCATTAGAATTATATTGGGATGACAGAATCGCTCCAACATCGATCACCTTGCCCATTATTAGCTCCGAATATTATGGAATTCAAATTCATACTGTGGATGCCGGAGATTTACCTCTATCGTATGCAAATGTGACAATTCTTCGAAAAGATGTGATATATTGGAGAGGTTTTACTGATTCAAATGGGCTAGCAGAAGCTTTACTTTCTTTTATAGACGAAGAGAGTAAATATGAGATCAGAGTATATTGGCGAGGAATATTAGTAAACAACACTTCAATAGAAATCGGAAAAGAACCACTGATTAAGCTGAGATGTAATGTCTACAATCTGGATTTAAGAATTTTTGATCTCTTCCAAAAGCCGATGAATAGCGTCTTTGTTAGATTGACTAATGATTCAATTTTATTTTTTGAAGATACGACTGGCGAAAATGGATCAATAATCCTTAAGCAAATGCCTAAAGGTAATTACAAACTCATTTTGAACTATTATGTTGAATTCTTAACTTTTTCTACGAGAATTCTTGAAGAGAAGGATATAAGCCTAGTCAAAAATGAAACAAAAGAATTTAGGATAAATTACATACCTGAACGTTTCTTGAATTTGATAATCACCTCCTTAATACTTTTTCCAGTAATAATTTTTGGAATTCTAAGGATCAGGAAAAAAGACAAGATCTATAGAATGCCCTTTGATTATTTCAACAAACTTGTCGGGGGAGGAATTCCGATATCTTCGGCAATAATGATCGTCGGTAATCCGAGTTCCGGAAAGACCGTCTTGCTCGAGCACTTATTGAATGAAAGTCTTGGGAAGAAAAGGCCCTGCGTCTTTATATCGAATCTTGATTTTCCATCAAAGATTAAGAACAGTATGAAAGATTTCGGATTTTCAAATAGAAAAATTGATTCGAGTAAAAGATTAGCATTTATTGATTGCTATTCTGAGACTGCGGGTCAAACATCAAGTGAAAAATATGGTGTACCCTCTCTTGAAGATTTAACAACATTGGGAATAAAAATTTCATCTTGCCTTAATGAACTGGGTAAAGGCACTGATGTTTTTTTTGACTCGTTAAATCCATTATTCCCGATTTTAAAACAGGACTTCATACTTAACTTCATTCATTCCATTAGTGCAAAGGTGAAGGGAAACAGAGGAAGATTTTTCTTTACAGTCGGCACGGGCATTGAACCTGAAGTCCTATCGAAACTGGAAAGCACGTCAGATTGTGTTATGGAAATTCAATTATATGAAAAAGATGGCGATTACCAGAGAAGGCTCAGAATAAAGAAGATGGGAAAGAAGCATATTGAGAATTGGGTGGATTTCACTATTGAAGATAAAAGAGGAATCGTCTTTAGACTGAATAAAAAACCTGAAGTTTAAATCGCACGCTCTAACCTTTAGCCTCGGTTGGGAATACCTTGTCTTTGGAATACACTTCAATCCCGTTGCTCGTGATCTGATAAGGCCTATATTGGGCATCATGTTGTATCCCGCGCATTTTTTCAATCTGGATTGCTCGTCTCACAGATCCTTCTTGGATTGTAGTATGGAGCAAAATTACTCCCTGAGATAGGAATTCTTCAAGTTGAAAAGACCTTTCAAGCATGCTTGTTCTAAGTTCTGTAGTTACCATTGATGTACACCCGCTTTCGATTAAAGCATCAAAAAAAAGCAATAAAGCCCTTCTTCTTTTATGCATTGCATCATACCTCAGGACTATTGAAGTAATGGGATCAACTGCGATTCTTTGGATGCCTTCCTCGTTTACTATTTTTTCTATAGTCCTGATCAAGCTCACTAAAGTAAGCTCGGGAATTCGCATAAAGTCCAGTCCGCCTAATCTATGTTCCTCGGTTTTGTAGACTCTCTTGAAAGCTCGTATTGGGGTAGCATCAAGGAAAATAAGTTTCCCATCTTTCTCAAACTTATCGAGATTCCAGCCAAATGAATGAAAATTCTCTTTAATTTGCTCAGGTTTCTCATCCATTGTTATATATAGTCCTCTTTCTCCCGATGAAGCCCCGCTGTATAAAAATTGTGTTATTAGGGTTGTCTTCCCAGAGCCTGGACTGCCGACTACAAGAACGCATTTACCTTTTGGTAGACCGCCCTTAAGCAATTCATCAAGCCCTTTGATGCCAGTCGATATCTGCTCCATTGTACTTCACAAATTAACAAAAGTAAATAGTTCTGGCTCGCATTAAAGTTTTGCCAACTAGATCGATTGGCATAATAATTCATCAATCACAAAATAAAGAATTATGTAAAAAAATCGCAATGAGAGCCATTTGTATTTAATTATCCACGTTATAAATTGTATTTAATTATGCCTATCTATTACTCATCTTGATCCTCATGACCGCTGGAGCCAGCAATTCTATATTGCATAAAATTTTTGCAATTCTATTAATTGCGTTAATAATCGCATCGCAAAGCATGCTTTTTCAGGTATACAACAAACAGCCATTTTCAAAGAATATTGAGAATTCCCCATCTTCACTTGAGAGGGAATATGCCCCATCTTTAAAGAACTTAATACTCCCTGATAGAGCACCATGGATCCCATCAATTGAACCTGCAATTGGGCCACAGTCGATAATTGCAATCCTTGTTGAGTTCGATGATGGCAGTCATGAGAAAGATCGTGGATATATCCACGACCTAATTTTTTCAAAAATGAACGACTATGTTACCGAAGTATCCTATAATAAAACTTGGGTCGTTGGTGATATAACGGAATGGATATGTCTTCCGAATAATATGTCCTATTATGGCGCCGATAGGGGAGTTAGCAGAGATGAGAACCTCTATCCTCTTTTTAGAGACTCCGTTTATTCCTGTAAAGATCAAGTTAATTTCTCTAATTATGATCATATTTTCATAATTCATGCTGGAGTTGGTCAAGAAACTAGCAACTCATCAACCGATATATGGTCATGCTATTGCACATTCTATCCAGCAATAAAAATTCACGAAAAGTTTCTGAATAGAGCGGTTATAGTGCCTGAAGCTGAGGCGAGGGGGCTAGAAGTGCTGGGGGTCTATGCTCATGAATTTTTACATTCTTTGGGCCTACCTGATCTCTACGACATTACAAATCCAAAGATCGGATATGTGGAACATTGGGGCATTATGGACAGAGGGATTTCGAATGGTGACCCCCCCGGCGCGCTTCCAGCTCATCCGATTGGATGGTCTAGGATGATGCTTGGATGGATGGACAATATCGAAGAAATTCCCAAAGGGAATTTCATGAATATTTCGATTACGCCAATCGAATTCAGTGATGGCGATTTTGCAAATATAATAAAATTGCCGACTTCTACATCTGCTTATTATCTGATCGAAATCAGAAAAAAAATTGGATTTGACAAAGGACTGCCGAGTGAAGGAGTAATAATAGCATATATAGATAAGATGAAACTTCCAAGCAGAGGAAGAGTTAGAATTATTGATGCGGAACATAGTACACCGTCCTTAGATGATGCCGCATTTAATATTAATCGATCATCTTTTGATGATATAGAAAATCATCTATCTATGCGCTTAGTTTCTCAAAAAGACGATACTTATACATTAATGATCGATAGAAGGGGACCTAAGGCTGAACTATCAGTTAATGACATCAGCATTGCTATGACCGGTGATGACGATAAAGAAGCTATGATAGCCGTTGAAATAGAGAATTCTGGGAAAAGAAGGGCTAGAGACTTTTATGTTTATCTATTCCTAGATGGATTGAGAAATTATGAAAGAAGGTTATCGCTGAATCCTAATTCCACGTTTTCTTTCAAGATATCCAAGATATTGCAAAGCGGAGAACACTCGATCTTAGTCGAAATCGACCCTATGAACGTTGTTAAAGAATACGATGAGGACAATAACCAAAAAATCAAGAAATTCATGATAGAATACCTAGTCAAAATTCAGTCGGATTATGAGGGCATACCGATTCTTTTCGATGATTCTGAAAGAAAAACAGATTCTGAAGGATTTCTAAAACTATTTACTCAACAAGGCATACACAGAATTTCGGCACCCGATTTGTTTGATATCGGGCCAGGGGAACGTTTAAAATTTTTGGAATGGAGTGACATGAGCACCAATAATTCCTTATTGCTAAATATCACAAAAGACGTTTCTTTGAAGTTAATTTATGTCAAACAATTTTATTTGAAAGTTGATCCAGGACAAGGAGTTATTTTGGGTGAAGGATGGTATGAAGAGAACTCTCTCGTAAATGTGACAGCTGTAACTCCCTGCAATGTTATCGACAAAAAATCGAGATTAGTATTTGTTAATTGGTCAGGCGACCTAAATAATGGCGATCCAGAAGTAACTTTGTTGATGAATCGCTCCTTCTATCTCGATTCGAATTGGAAGGATCAATTTTACCTGAATATGAACTCAGAGTTTGATTTTGTTGAAGGCGATGGATGGCATGATTCTGGGATAATGGCTGATTTCTATATAACAAATCCCATTGTTCAAGATGAGAATTCTAGAATATTGTTTAAAGAGTGGAGAGGCAATTATTCAGGAACAGAGATCAACGCATCCATAATTATGGATGAAGAAAAGTATATTGAAGTCATATGGGAGAAGTTCTACAAGGTATCTTTTGCAACAGATGGTTTACCTGAAAATACTTCCATCGCCTTAATAATTAACCAGACATTATATGAGTGCATAATCCCGGATGCTGTTGCAGAGTGGTATAAAACCGGAACATTTATAGAATTTCAAATCATGCCGACCAATATGGCACTCAATAATATGATTTTTGCCTTAGATCATTGGGAAAACTCAAAAGGCGAGACTATAGGATCTAATGCAATAATAGATAAAAATCAGAATTTTACTGCCATATTCATCCCTTACAAAGTGGGCAGAAATAATTACTCGCCTCGGTTGGGTATATTTGATAGATATGGCGAAATCGAAAAATTTAGCCTTTTTGGAGGCCTCGTATCGCCACTTCCAATAATCTTGGTTTTTATAATTCTATTAGTAGCGATTTTGTTTACTTTGATGATTACGTTTTTAATGAAAAGAAATCAATCGAATATGAGATTCCACATCAGGATTCGAAAATTGGAATAGGCTTGGATTTTTAAAGAATTAATGAAAAATCGAGTAATCCAAACTGAAGATTTCTACACGTATGTCAAAACATAATATAAACATCGGAAACTTCTACTCTCCTTATGATCGGTGCAGCTCAGAATATATGGAAGATATGATTATGAAGAATTTTAATGCAGCCATTCTAGTTGTTATGACCATATCCATGGCCTTCTCCACAAGCATCTTTTCAAATCTTTATGGCCATGATATTCAGGCGCATGCATCTTCAACTATTTTCTCGAAAAGTAATAAGATTTTAGAATTTAGTGTATATGGAGAATCTCCAAATGGAAATAAAATCAACGTTACGCATGCCGGCGGATATGTCGTTATCGGAACTAGAAAATTCGAAGTTATGCCTTGGAGTTACGCTAACTTTACGGAAGAGAATATGTATGTTATCTATCTCGCTAATGTCACAAAGAGCAATTTCGATATAATGTTCTTATACATCGTCAATTCGTCAAAAATTGTTGGACTTCGTCACTTTAGTTATTTATCCGCCACTGATAAATGGAACTTAGGATTTGAAGGTGATGCCATAATATTTAATCGAGAAGTTGACACGCCCTCGGTAGAAATGCCTATTTTATCGATGAACCCTGAAGCCAAGATTTCTAACAAATTATTCATTCGAGGAGAAAATCTATACGTAGTGAATAATATTGGATATATGGCTAATGGAACGAATACTTTGACGATATATCCATTAGTGAATATTATAGATTCGTTACATAACTGGAATCAATTGTGGGGGTTGCTGTACGATAATAGCAGCAACTATTACTTTAGCATATTTCATATGGTTTCCACAAACAGAAGTGGAATAAATCGTGGACAGACTATTAGGTTAAACGACTATGCTTCTATTGAGCATGCCTATTTTAATGCTTCTTGGGCGTATAGCAACAAAGCTTATAACTTGACTATAGAAGCACGCGCCTTGGCTCCTCTAGAAGAGTTCGATATCAAGATAGATGGTTTTGGTTTTAAAGTTGAAGGTAAGAAAATAACGTTTCCAGTCTCTCCTGGCGTCCATGAGATTGGCGTACCCATTGAATTCAAGATCGGAGAACACGAGAGATATGTATTTGACAGATGGAGCGATGGCATTTCACAGAATCCAAGGACAATAGAAGTGAAAAAAGATCTGAGCCTTTCTGTTAGTTACAGAAAGCAATTCAATTTAATAGTCGAATCCATATATTCTAATTTAAGTCGCTTTTCTTGGTTCGATTATGGAGAAACAATAGATATAGACATCCCCGAAGAAGTATGCTACGACAACGGCACTCGACATATTTTCGTGGGATGGGCAGGGGATTCAAGTTCTGACAAAAATCGAATAAGCGTTAACATGAGTTCTCCAAAAAAATTGGTAGCAAAATGGCAAACACAATATAAAGTTACATTCAAAATTGATGGGCTTGCGAGTGGTTCCTCGATTGAACTTGATATTGATAACGAACATAAAGTATTAACGGTTCCAAATGAATATGAGGATTGGTACGATTCTGGGACGAAGATTGCTTTAGAAGTAGATAAGGATAAGTATGAGTCTGTTGAATGGAGAGAAGAAAGTCTAGGTGGGATTAGTTCCCCCATCTTCGTAGATAAGCCCTTAAAGATGACGTTGATTCTAAAGGAAATAAAAAACGAAAGCAAAATTACATGCCAAGTCGATCCCTCGAATCTATTGATGAATGGGCAAGTGAATATATATGGCGCAATTTCTCCACCTCGCTCAAATAAAGCTGTAACGCTATATTATACAATTGGAAACAACTCTTGGAATGAAATCGCTGAGACCACGACTGATGGAAGTGGAAATTATTCATATTACTGGAAACCAGCGACGTCTGGAATTGTTGGTATTAGGAGTAGTTGGCCTGGGAATGAAAAATTTGAAAATTCGACCAGCGATACTACAGCGATCTATATAAGCAAGAATGCCATATTTTTTGCAAAGAATTTAGGATCGTTAGACTCTGGAATAACTGAGATTACTGAAGATAAATCGCCTCAAATTATCAATAGATGCATAAACTCCTCGAATCAGCTCGCAACCCAAACGACGAATACGCTTTATTCTATCTCACATTCCGTGCCTTATTTTGGTTCTGTCATAACCCTGTTCGTAGTCTCTATATTGCTTGGCGTAATCTTTGCAGTTCCCATCTTATTCGTCCTTTTTGCAATATTAGCGTACGCAAAAGGTGCCAAGAATTGGTCACAAGCATCGAAGTATCTATTGATAATATGGTTGCTATTCTTGTCTATACTTACATTTATTGAAGTAGTTTTCATAAGATCAATTGCTTTATCCGTCTATATTCTCTTTATCTTCTTCAGCTCTATCCTTATCGCAATGACTATGGCCTTTGCAGTTGATCATTTCATCTTTAACAGAATTAAGCAAACCGACGCACGCTAGTAGAATCGCGTTGGCGTTATTCGATAACGATCTCTCTGAAATAACCCGAATAATTGCCTGGATGCCTTTTAGTATCGCCTGTTATTAAAATAAATGATATATCATTAGGTAATTTCCAACCCGCCTCCTTATATTGCTGAGCGATATCCAACTCCCTATAGGACCATTTGTTGAGTGGAGTGTTAATGATTACTATTCTATGATTTCGTAGCATGTACGTTTGATCTTCATTATCGGAAAAAACGTACCAAATAATGTTTTTACCATCATTTATCTCTATTCCAAATACATTCTCTGGTTCTTTCGAAATCTCATGGAATCTATAAGTAAATGTGGGATATGCCCATACCCCAACCTTTCCTCGAACAGTCTTTTCTAGCGAAATCCCTCTGATGCGTTGTTTTACATGAATAGTAGCCCAATCATACGTATCATTCAGTCCATCTTGATGAACATGCATCCCGAGACAATTGTAGCCATCTATGACATCCTGACGAATAAATACGCTATCATTA
>CAYFUV010000106.1:0-3040 GCA_964346435.1 uncultured Candidatus Bathyarchaeia archaeon
GCTAAAGAAGTTGTGATGGTTACGGATTCCGACGGCATCATGACAGCAGATCCAAAAATATTACCGACGGCAAAACGAATTCCTAGAATTGATATGGACTTCCTCGTTAAATTAGCGGATTCAAATACAAAATTTCTTCATATGAAAGCTTTGAGATATAAGGCCCCTGAAACAGATATTAGGGTAATTCATTTTTCTAAAGGTGATCTATCCTCAGAAGGGACGATTATTACTGGAGGTATTGAAAGCGAATTGGAAGTTGAATTAATGAAGGACTCATCTGTGGCTTCTATAACGATTGTTGGAAAAAAGATTTCTGCAAAATCTAGCATCATTCACGAATTAGTAGAAAAGGTTAGCAGTCATACTAATTTGATTGGACTATCCTTAAATTACGATTCTGCCATACTCTACGTTTCAGAGAACCGGCATTTTAAAAAGCTACTTGAAAATCTGCATTTGACTGTCACGCAAAATGAAGAAACAATTGCTATGACTGTACGGGAAAAGCTCGGATTTCTAAAAATCAAGGGTGTCGGTTTAGAGGAAACTCCCGGCGTTATCGGTAAAACCTCAGAAAGTTTGAGATTAAACGGCATAAACATTTTTGGGATATTGACCATAACTTCGAGCATTCTGATCTTCGTGGATTGGAATGAAGCAAAAAGAGCCAAAGAAATGATTGAAAAAGCTTTGGAGGATTAGCTTTGATCAAAGTAGCAGTTCTGGGCGCCACAGGGATCGTTGGACAGAGATTCATAAAATTACTCTCAGATCATGAGTGGTTCGATATTGTGGCTGTAGCCGCTTCAGAGAGGAGTGTTGGTTTAAAGTATTATGAAGCTGCAAAATGGAGAGTTTCTAGAAGCATCCCTGAAAATATTGCTGGATTTGAAGTAAAGCCGACTAGGCCTAAGGAACTCGATGGCGCTGATATAATTTTTTCTGCACTACCATCTAAGGAAGCAGGAAAGATTGAAGAAGAGTTTGCAAAGGCTGGCCATATGGTCTTCAGTAATGCCTCTTCACATAGAATGGATGAGGATGTCCCGATTTTAAATCCTGAGGTCAATGGAGAACATATTATTCTGATAGACGAACAGAGAAAAAAGAGAAAATGGGATGGCGCCTTAATAACAAATCCAAACTGTACTGTAGCTATTTTAACCATCTCGCTGAAACCAATATACGATAATTTTGGCATCGAACGAATCATAATTTCTACTATGCAGGCAATTTCAGGTGCTGGTTATTCTGGAGTACCGTCATTGGATATAGTTGATAATGTCATTCCATTCATAGAAAATGAAGAAGAAAAAGTCCAGAAAGAAACGTTGAAAATGCTAGGGACTCCTTTCAAAGTAGCGGACTTTAAAATTTCTGCGAGTTGCCACAGAGTTCCAACAATCGATGGGCATTTAGAATCGATATTTGTTGAAACAGAAAAAGAAGCATCACCGGAAAATGTCAAGGAAAAAATGGATAAATTCTCAGGCGAGCCTCAAAAGTTAAAGTTACCCTCGGCTCCAAGAAAGCCCATTATCGTTAAGAGTGAGGATGATAGGCCACAGACTAGGCTTGATAGGATGGAAGGTAGTGGAATGTCTGTGGTCGTAGGAAGAATAAGGAAGGATTCTGCTCTTAGGGGAATAAAATATGTGGTTTTAGGTCATAACACTATTAGAGGAGCTGCTGGATGTTCAATATTGAATGCAGAGTATTTGAAAAGCAAGAACTACTTTTAGGAGATGAGAATAGTGAGTTGGGGAAAAAGTAGGAGATTAAAAAGGATTTTTGAGAACGATGGTAGAACTTTCATTGTTCCGATGGATCATGGCGTCACCACTGGCCCAATTCAAGGTCTTAAGAATATGCAAAGCATAATTGATAAGTTATCTGAGGGAGGAGCAGACGTTATCATTGTTCACAAAGGAATTGCAAAAAATGTCGACATTAGTAATCTTGGCTTGATTGTACATCTAAGCGGATCTACAAAATTAAGCCAAAAAACCAATTGGAAAGTACAAGTTTGCTCAGTCGAGGAAGCCATTAGGTTGGGAGCGGATGCTGTATCAATCCACGTAAATGTAGGTAGTCTGGAAGAAAATGAGATGCTTAGAGATATGGGAATGATTATCGATGAGTGTGATAAATATGGATTGCCGCTACTGGCAATGATGTATCCTAGAGGGCCAAATATTAAGAATGAGCACGATCCGGAATTAGTTAATCATGCTGCAAGACTAGGCGCTGAAATAGGCGCAGACATAATCAAAACGAACTATACTGGAAGTGTAAGTTCATTTAAGGAAGTTACTAGTAGCTGTCCTGTGCCCACGGTAATTGCTGGAGGTCCTAAGGCCAAGACCAATAAGGAAGTCCTCCAAATGGTATACGATTCTCTAGAAGCAGGAGGAGCAGGCCTTTCAGTTGGCAGGAATGTATTTCAACATAAGAATCCAACATTGATGGCTAAAGCACTTTCATCTATAGTGCATAAGAACTCAACGGTTGATGAAGCAATGAAGATTTTGGGAGCGGAATGATTGAAAGAATTTTGGTTGGAAGTTGAAGACAAATTATCTATTGAGGAGAAAGATAGTCTAATTCAGTCTTCTATCCAGTTTTGCGATGTTTTATTGATTAGTAAAAAAGAATCACTTCCGCTTGAGCGCATTGAAAAAAAAATATGCTCTACCGATGACCCTTTTGATATATGCCTGATAGACCCATTTGATGAGGAAAAAATAAAAAATATGAAACAATCGGGGAAAAAAGTCGCTGTTAGGGTAATTATGAAAGGAAAAGAGGACGAAGAAACCGTATCAAAAGCGGCCGATCTATCGTCAGACTATATCGTACTTAGTTGTCCAGATTGGAAAATTATACCTCTTGAAAATGTTATAGCAAGAGTGCATGAGAGGTGTAAGTTGCTGGCTGAAGTTTCAAGTCCAAGTGAAGCGGACATTGCTCTTAAGACTTTAGAGCTTGGGGCTGATGGAGTGGTTTTAAAGACATCGAGTTTAGATGAAATTATTGA
>CAYFUV010000107.1:0-1511 GCA_964346435.1 uncultured Candidatus Bathyarchaeia archaeon
TAAACTTCTTCATTTATAGTCACGAATACGAGCTTTCTTGCGTAATTTGTCCAGAGATTGGAGAATACACGTACCGCTGCTACAAAAAAGAGAAGTATGAGATAAATATATTTATACTAAACTCTAATTTTATGGAGGGAACAGGGGAATTTTCCTCGCCATCTCTTTTTTTTATAAATAAATTTTTTCTTAAAAGATCTATCTCAAATTATTCATTAAAGAAATATTGAAATCCCTGCTAATATCCTGTGGTATGTATGACTTTCCTTAAGCTCAAAACCGTCCTCATAAGTAATAGAGAAACTCAGAAGGCGATATTCAAGTCTTAAAGCAACACTATTAGCGACAAACCACTTAATGCCAGCTCCTGCATTCCAGGCAAATCCAGATTCGGATTCAGTCTCTTCATCCGTGGCACTTGCAGATAACATCACTATCCCAGCTCCTCCTATTACAAATGGCATCACTTGAGAAGAAGTGCTGAAATTATAAGCAACATTGGCAAGTAAAACTGTTGCTGTTTGAGAAGCATAATCACCATTCCAACTCACACGCTGATAATTATAATTAACTTCGGGTTCTATCTCTAAGTTGTTTGTAAGAAAAAAGCCAACTCTAACGGGAACAGTAAATTCTGAAAGAGTTAAGACTTCATCAAACTTCACTCCGTCTAGTTCTTCTTTTATTCTGTCAATATCTATAGTTGTAGCAGTGGAAAATTCTACGTCTCCTTTTCTATCTTTATTTCCTTCTGGTTGGCCTTCTCCAGAGGCTTTTGGACTGGCATAGCTGAGAAGAGTCAAGTTAAAAATGCAAAAACTCAGAATCACAAAAAAGATTGAAATTTTTCTCATTATTTCCTCCCTAAATTTTAATTTCAAATTCATAAAATTATGATTTTTAACTCTTCCTTCATATCACCTCCTTTTCTCAATTTAAGGCATAAATCTGCCCCATCTATTTAAAATGCTATTGCAATTGTTATAGAGAAATATTCTTTCTTGTCCTAAACATGCACCTTATCCTTCTGCTGACTAAATTCTTAGCTTTCCCTATAAATGCTGTATATCGCTGACAGTGTCTATATAACTAATTAAGCGAGTAAGATATATACCATTTAAAATCTTTTGTCAATATAAATCTCCCCACATATATCCCCAAATACTCTTTAAACTCATCATATGTAAATGTAAAAATCTCTTTTTGATACCCCCTTACGTTTTTCAATTCCTTCATAAAATCATAAAAGTTACCATCTCGAAAAGACCTCAAGGCCATCGATAAGATCATCCGCCATCTCAAACTCAGCTTCCAGGCTGAACGACCACCTCCCTCTCAACTCATTCAGCAGGAACTCCTGGTGGGAACTGAGCAATGGAGTGAGTATTTCTGATAGCCGCTGTAGTTGCTTTTTGGCGATTCAAGGGTGGAGTCTATCTGTAAAGCTGCGTGCCTGATAGTCTCTGTTGTTTTTTCTCTTTTTTAGCTGTTAACCTCGTCGCTTTGGGTGT
>CAYFUV010000108.1:0-12215 GCA_964346435.1 uncultured Candidatus Bathyarchaeia archaeon
ATTGGTTTCCTTCATTACCTCAATGATGGTCACAATAATATCTTTCATAATCTATTCAAGCGTTGTAAACGCAATATCCTTCTTTATGTTTGACGGTAAATTATTACTGCCGAACTTGATCTGGATTATGTTGGTTTTCGGGGTAGCCCCTACCTTGACGCTCGCGAGTATAGGCCTTACGGTTTTGATCTCGGTCAGAGTAAAAGGCTTCAAGGAGGCCCAACAGATCAGCGTGATTTTGATAGTCCCGATCCTAATTCTTATTTTTGGACAGATTTTTGGTGCGATAATTTTTGGACCCGCGATATTGGGTGTATTGATAGTCATTCTTTCTGCAATTGATCTCCTTACATTTCATCTTGGCTTAAGATTGTTCAAACGTGAAGAAATTCTTTCAAGGATCTCATAGCGCGTGCTATTGAGTATTGATATGAAAAAATAACGTATGGCAAAAGGGAATAAAGATGAGTAAAGTTCTGGTTGTTATTCCTGCGAGGCTTGCATCAAAAAGACTTCCTGGAAAGGTTCTAATAAAAATAAATGGGAAGCCTCTTATACAATGGGTTTATGAAGGCGCATCTCAGTCAAAATTAGCAGATAAAGTAATTGTGGCTACAGATTCTCATGAAGTTCTTGATTGTGTGAGAGAATTCGGAGGGGAATTTATACTTGCGTCGTCAGAGCATGAAACAGGAAGCGAAAGAGTTGCTGAAGTTGCTAAAAAAATGCCTGACTTTGACATAATAATAAATGTACAGGGAGATAATCCTTTTGTTCAAGGCGAAATGATAGACGTTTTGGCTAGATCGTTAATTGAAAATTCTGGAATTCAGATGGTTGCTTTAAAATCTAGGATTAGAAGTAAAGAAGAGTTAGAGGACCCAAGTGTTATTAAAGTTATTACCGATAAAAAAAATTTTGCAATCGCTTATTCAAGGTCAATTATTCCCTACAATAGAGACAATTCTAATGTAGTTTATTATAGAAATAAGGGCATTTACGGATTTAAAAGGGATTTTTTATTAAAATTTGTTAAACTTCCTCAAGGTCCATTGGAGATGGTGGAATCTTTAGAGCAGTTAAGAGCTTTAGAACATGGATATAAAATTTATGTTGCAGAAACTGACATCGAAACATTTGAGGTTAATGTTCCTAAAGATGTTCAAATTGTCAAAGAAAAACTGAAAGAAAGGGATAAGCAGACTGTTAAAAATGAAAAATAGTAATTCATTTTCTTTGAAATATTATCTTTGGAATATGGCTCATGAGCTACTGCGCAAATATAGGTTCCTCTATCCGATATTTCTAATCCTTGTAAAGTGCGTACGCGCTACTCGGGAAATAATAAATCTCATAATTCTCCCTTATTTTATTTTGAAAAACAATAAGATTTTTGAAGAACTAATTCGAAATAAAAGAGTCTTACTTTTAGCTTCAGCCCCTTCTGCAAATGACATAAAGCTAGAGGACATCCCAGAGGATGTAAAAATCCTAACATGCAAGGCTGCTCCTAGACTGTTTTTAGATAAGAAGTATCATAGAGACATTGATTTGTATATGGTTTACGGAGGGAAAATGAAACAGGATCCTTCTTTAATTGAATTGTTAAAAAAAATTAAGACTAAGGTTTTTGTAATAGATGATAGACGTTATATGGAAAAGAAAAAAGAGTTGAAAAATTTCTATTCAGTAATGATCTGGGATAGAAATGATAATAATTATTACTTGAAAAAATTAATTCAGCCATATACATTCAGATCTATTATAGGAACTAGCCTGCCACGTACATCTACTGGAATGAGACTCCTTCAGTATGCTTTGTATTTTGGAGCTAAAGAAATCTATTTAGCCGGAATAGACATAAGCGAAGGAGGATATTTTTGGGGCGAAAAGAACGTGCATCATCATTTGGATATAGATAATAATTTTATGAAAATTGTTTCCAAAAAATATGATAATATTTACTCATTATCAAAAAACAGCCCAATAACACAATATATACCCTTTAAAACTTTCGATAAGAAAGATTGAGAATCTTAGGAAAAAGCATGAGTACTTGACATGGCGTTCGAATGAGGATTTATTTCTGCACCATCTTGAAAAGAATCTTAAAAACAAAGAAATGTAGTAATTCATCTCATACGTGCATATTGCGAAAAACCGGAAAAAACATTTTCAATCATTACTTACAATAATTTGAGCAGGATTTATTGCATGATATTTTCTTTTACTGAATGTTATATTAATTGCTTCGGGCAACTTCTCCAGGCCTTTTAGGATATGAGTAATTGTCTGCTTGACATTGATCCTTTTTGAGCTAGTAAGTCTTATTGCATGTTGAAGGTCTGCATTTGTGGGTAATCCTGGAAATATATAATTTATGCCTTTAGCTCTGAAAGCTGGAGCATCAAATTCCTCAAGTGGCTCCTCGAAAAAAGAGATCTCCACTATTTTACCTGAATCCTTTACGATCTCAAAAGCCTGTTTTAAAGTCTTCTCACCAGATAGCCCCGCCCTACAACTTCCGCCTGCTGCATCGAATACAACATCAACTCCGTTATCTTTCGTGACCTCCAAGATCTCATTTTGAGGATTTGCTTCTTTTGCATTTATTACCCTATCCGCGCCCAATTCTTTTGAGACTTTCAAATTCTCATCACGGATGTCCGTAGTTATTACGTAACTGGCACCTGAAACTCTTGCTGTCTGCATAATACCGAGACCCATACTACCTTGGCCAAGGACTGCGACTGTATCTCCTATTCTCAAGTTTGTAGATCTTACCGCTGAAATGCACTCGCTTAATGGTTGCATAGCGGCCCCCTCGTTATCAGAAATTTCAATTGGAAGTTTTACCAAAGCATCTTGAGGAAGGCATGTATACTCTGCAAAGCAGCCCGGTATCTCGTATCCAATAGCCGGACCTCTACGGCACTTGTTTTCCTCTCCGGATAGACATAGTCTACACCTACGGCAAGGTAATTTTGAGCGGGCTGAGACCCTATCGCCTATTTTAAAGTCCTTCACTCCATTCCCGACTTCCACTATCTCGCCGCAAAACTCATGACCCAATAGTTGGACAGGGCCTCTCTTTTTAATAATTTTTTTTATAAAATCTAATCTTCCGCCTGGTCCAGAACGTATCCCTTTGAATAGCAATGTCTCAGTTATACTAACTTGAGCAATTTTTACTTTTATAATAACCCAACGAGGCTTAATTATTGGATACGGCAATTCTTCGAGTCTCATATCATTGAAGTCATAAACAAGCCACCCTTTCATCAACCATTCCTTCTGATAAATCATGCGATTGTTAATTTTTCTTAAGTTCTTTCCGATTTTAATCTATCAATAAATGTTTCAGGAAATATTTTTAGCGTACACCCACTTTCCATCTTACTCGGCTGGTCAATAGATTTGATGCTGGGTTTTTAACGATTATCCCTAGGGTTAGCTTTCAATCTTTAAATGCATATAAAAATGTACTAAAATATTATAATCCGCGCGTGGATGGTTTTTGCATTTTAGTCCAGATTAATTGGATAAGCTCCATATTTTATGACAGAGGAATAGAGTGCTTCGATATTCCAAGGTGGTACGTCTGGCTGAATCATGTGACCCGGTGCAACAATATATCCTCCGTCGGATGCTCCTGCTTTAATTGCCCTTTTTACCTCATTCTCGACATCTTCTACATTGCCTCTGGGAAGAATACTCTGCGAGCCTATTCCGCCACAAAATGTTAGTTTATCGCCATACTTATCCTTAAGAGTCGCGAGATCCATGCCCTCGCATTCTGGCTGCACAGGATTCAGGACTTCTACGCCGACTTCTATGAGATCTGGAATAAGAACGTCGATTCTGCCACAGCTATGATAGTATTGCTTAGCCTTCGTTTTCTTATGTATGAAGTCGAATAATTTCTTATGTCGTGGCTTTATGAATTTCCTATAGACTTCTGGTTTGATGAGGGCCGTGGTCTGTGCCCCCAGATCATCTCCGGTGCCTACCATAGTCGCGTAATCTCCAACTTCATCCATTATCATCCCATAGAACTCTATGAGTTGCTCAGTAACTTTATCTAGGACTGCTTCAGCCAAGTTGGGCCTCATATACATATCTTCTATCAGTTTATTGAATCCCCTGCGCATCCAAGCGCTCTCAAATACACCGGCTCCTCCTGCTGCAACAGCGCAGACAGCAAAGCCTGCATCATCCATCCTTTTTGCTTTCTTCCCTAAACCCTCTGCAGTAAAATCTTTTTCTGGATCTGGCCAGTAAGGATCATTCAAAATTTCATCTATATCTTCCATAGACTCCAATGGGGCTGGACTAGCAAATTCATTATAAGTTTTACCCGCCTTCCTGTGGAATCCAAATGCATCAATGTAGGAATTGTCGGAAAAGAGCTTCTTTGGAACAAATGGCCTTGTATATTTGATAGAGACTGGGCGAAAATCGATATGGTAGTGTCTATATATGGCTTCATCTATGGGCGGTAGCCACCATGGATTATACGAGGTACCTGAGGGCCAATAGTCTATCTCAAAGAAATGGGTTGGCAGGTTAAGGTAGTGTTTTAGTTTGAAGTAAGCTTGCTTGGTTATAAAGGACATACAACCGCCAAGTTCAGCGGGCACTCTATCGGCTTCTTGATGATCAAGTATCCTCCAGACTCTTTCTCTTGGAGTATATTTCTCCCCCGGATGGATAGTTGCCTTATCTCCTCTTCTATAACCCTGCATCATGAAGTTATTCACCTTTTAAAGCATGATTTTATAAATTCTGATACCTGAATTAATTCCAAACATTATTATAATAAATCTTTTTTTTATTTCTGGTTTTTTAAAAAATTTTTATTTATTAAAGATCTGGATTAACCGAATTATTCTTGGTGATTAGAATTGTCAAATGAGGCAAGCGAGCTCTATCGACAGTTGAATAGAAAATACGTTCTAATCGTTGCCACTCTTAGCGCTTTTCTTGTACCATTTATGGGTTCATCCATAAACATTGCACTTCCTACGATCGGAATCGAATTTACAATGGATGCTGTTTCGTTAAGTTGGGTGGCCACCTCGTTTATTCTAGCCGCAGCTGCTTTTCTCGTTCCTATTGGAAGGATAGCAGATATACAAGGTAGAAAGAAGGTATTCAACTGGGGCATTTTAATCTATACGGTTTCTTCTCTTCTTTCCGCATTTTCAAATTCTGGAGAAGTTTTGATTTCTTTCAGAGTTTTACAGCGGATAGGAAGTGCGATGATTTTTGGACCAGGCGTGGCGATATTGGCTTCAGCATACCCTCCAGGTGAGAGAGGAAAAGCTCTTGGGATAAACGTTGCCGCTGTTTATTTTGGTTTGACTATTGGCCCTTTCATAGGCGGAATCTTGACGCAGAATTTTGGCTGGAGAAGTATTTTTCTGATAAATGTGCCTCTTGGCCTAATAATAACAGCTATCATATTATCAAAAATTAAGGTAGAATGGATTGAAGCAAAAGGAGAAAAGTTCGATTTCTTTGGATCCGTTATTTACGGTTTAATACTTGTAACTTTGATGTATGGCTTTTCAATATTACCGACAACGAACGGCTTAATTCTAATTCTTGTAAGCGCTCTGGGATTGTATACATTTCTAAAATGGGAAATGAGGGTAAAAAGCCCTATTCTCAATATCAATCTCTTCAAAAAAAATGCGGTTTTTGCGTTTTCAAACCTCGCCGCTTTGATCAATTATGGCGCAACTTTTGCTGTAAGCTTTCTTTTGAGCCTATACTTACAGTATATAAAAGAATTCGATCCTCAAAATGCCGGTTTGATATTGGTTGCCCAACCTCTGATGCAGGCTATTTTTTCACCATTTGCAGGAAAACTTTCTGATCGGATCGAACCTAGAATAATTGCTTCAACTGGAATGGCATTAATCACAGCCTGCCTTTCCTTTTTTATCTTTCTTAGCAGAGCTACGCCTGTATGGCTTATCGTCTGTATTTTGATTCTTCTCGGCTTCAGTTTTGCTCTCTTCTCGTCTCCAAACATAAATGCGATTATGAGTTCGGTTGAAAAGAAGTTTTATGGAGTTGCCTCAGCAACGCTTGGAACAATGAGGCTGATAGGACAGATGCTTAGCATGGGCATTGCAATGCTGGTGTTCGCCATATTTATCGGTAGGTCTCAAATCTCGCCAGAGAATTATTCGTTTTTTTTGATCAGCGTCAGATACGCATTCCTGATTTTCACATTTCTGTGTTTCATTGGGATTTTCGCATCTCTGTCAAGAGGGAAATTGCGAAAGTGATTGCTTTCTGTATCGGATTATTGCCTTTTAAGGTTCTTGTAAGGCCATGTGCAAGAATATTTTGGCGTCGTTTATTAGATTTCTCAAAACGCAATATTCATTTGGTTGATGGGCTTTCTCATCAATTGTGGCCCATACGGCAACAGGTAAGCCCTTATTACGTAGAAATGCAGCTACGGTCCCTCCTCCTATGCCCATCGGTTTCGCAATTCTATCGTTAACGGCCTTTATTGCTTCCGTCAATGCCCTCACTACTGGGGCTTTTATATCGGTTGGTGGAGCCGCATTTAGCCTTTGTACTTCAGAAATATTTATTCTGACGCCGAAGTTATTCTCGATTTCTTTAGATATTGCATGGGTACTGGAAACCACATCGGCAACCTTAATTTTTGGTAGTATTCGACAATCCATATAGAAAATATCCTCTCCAGGTATTGTGTTGATGTTAGGTACGTTAGCCTCCTTCTTTGTTGGCTCGAATGAGCTCTTAGGATATGTGTATAGGACGTCTTCTTGATCGTATTTTTCGTATAATTGGGATAACTTATGCACTAGATGTGCCTCTGCTTTGAAACTATTCGCTGTTAAGTCGGGTCTCGAGCCGTGCCCTTGTTTTCCCATAATTTCAAACTTTAGCCATAATATGCTCTTCTCAGCAATTTCTACCATAGTACCGTCGCTATTTCCGATATCAGGGACTACGATGAGGTCGCTTTCTCTGAAGAGATCGCTTCTCTTGGTCAATACGTACTTCAGACCTTTTTCGCTTCCAGTCTCCTCATCCGAAACCATTAACAATCCGATTCCACGATAAGGCAAGACGCCTTCGTCCTTTAATGCCTTGACGGCCATATAGGATGCTACCATGCCTTGCTGGTTATCTTCGGCCCCTCTGCCGTAAATTCTTCCATCTATCAGTTTCGCATCAAATGGATCTCTTATCCATGATTTTAGGTTACCTGGTGGAACAATATCTAAATGCGTAATGATCCATAAAGTACTCCCTGAAATTCTACCATCGAATAAGGCCGCGATATTTGGACGATAGCCCTTTGAGACCCGTTCATCTGGAGCATTTATCTCAATGAGATCATTTGGATTTAGCGCCTTAAGCCTCTCCTTAATATATTCAGCCTTATTGTATTCTCCATCGCCTCCGTTATCAGGGCCTATGGCCTTGGCTGAAGTTAGTTTCCTTTGCATTTCAACGATTTCATTCTTATAATCATCTATCCTAGATGACAAAACATCAAAAACATTCATAGTAGTATGATTGAAAAAGTACGCTTATAAAAAACACGTATAACTTGCAAGCTATAAAATTAGTAAAGGAATTGTGTATGGATCTTATCGATCGTTTGCATAGTGAATATATTTTGAGTACTGAGACTATAAGCTCACTATCCCAGTTTCATTTAGAAGTTCGGTGGTGTATATCGCACTCCTTCTTCTTATGAAGCTTTGAAATCTTTTTCCTTCCAATGATCTGATCACTTCTTCCCAAGGAGGCATTTTGACAGCGGCTCTGGACGCGCTCTTTTTACGAGATATGATTCTTTTTAGGATCTCAGAGTATCCTTTGGCTCTAAGTTTATCCCCTTCAATATCTCTGAAAAAATTCCTTTTTACATCTCGTCTTATAATTGCTTCAGACTGATCAAAAATCGCTTCAGTTTGCTCGATCTCCTTATAGGCCTCTTCTAAATATTCATCAGCAATTTCCTTTTTGAAATCTATAAAGTCCTCAAGTTCGAATAAAAGGAGTTTACTAATCTGCCCTATCACGTCCTCTATAAGTTCATCACTTTTTGGAAAATGTTGGAAAATGTGCAGATCCGCCTCTGCTATCTTTTTGCCCCATCCTTTTTTCCATATGTCCATCAACATTCCAATTTCTACCCCATAATCAGCCGGAAGATTCAAAGACTCTATGAGTGGTCTTGTCCCAGCAAATTCGCCTGATAAGGGATATCGGAGTTTTTCTAATCCATTCAGAATCCCATGTCTTGCCAAGACCTTCAGAATTGGAATCATAAATATCCTTTTAACTCTGCCTCCGAGCTTGTAGAAACCTTTTTCAGGATAATCAAGATTCACAGATAATCTAGTATAATATGCCTTTACGAACTCGGTCCTTCTTTTTGCACGCGAGTCCTTAAAGTCTTTAATTATTGGATCGATAATACTGGCTACTTGCCATCCTTGAAAACTCTTGATATCGCTATCGAAAAAAACCAAAATATCTCCAAATGAAGCTCCTATTGCAAGCCAAAGACCAGCACCTTTTCCTGGAGAAAAACCTTTGGGCAATATTTCGAATCCCTTAGCCGCCTCATCTACTTGAGGATCGAATTGGTGAATGATTCTAAATACAAGATCATATATGCCCAGTAGAGCCCTGTCTTTTAATGTTGGGAACTTGTTCAATAGGTCTATTTGATCATGAAATAGTGGAATGGATCTATAAGCAGTGGCAATGATTTGCCTTACTAGCCTCTCATCTATTTTACCATTTTCATATGTGCTTCCATCTACGACTATGACTTCGTCTATCAGCCCTTTGGATAATAATTGACCAAGAACTACCAACTCATTCCTGACAACTTCATATCTATAGTCGGCTAAGTCCTCAATTGAGTTTAGGATCGTTGGAAGGATTACTGATATGGTAATAGATCTACCTCTACTAAGCTCATCTTTCGTCAATAATAGTCTTTTTCTACCTCGAACTTGGTCTATTAAATCGAAATGTTTTTGGGTAACTTCACTCATCCGATTATAGGTTATATTAGGATTCATAGATCCCCAACATTCTTTATCAAGAAAAAGCTGTTATACAAATTGGGGAACGCTGATTAATTAATATATGTAGATGATTGTACGATTTTTTAATATTAGGGCGTAATTATACCTCGAATTAATTATCTACGTTCCTTTTTATCTTTTAGAGTGGATTGCTTTGACACTTTTTTCCAAGTTTCCTTCTTTCACAATCACTACCACTCTCGATGTAGGTCGTTGGACAAATCCGTCTAGAATATTTATGTTGTTTTCCTCAAGGGCACCATGTGCCTTTCCTGCTACTCCTGGAACTTTTGCCATCTTGTCTCCGACTAATATTATAGCGCCTAAGCCGTATTCGATTGTTGAATTCTGATCAAAACCCAGAATGTCTTTTTCATTATACCTTACGAATTCTCCATCAAGTAATAGGAATCTTGCTAATGATCCGCCGTCTTTATCATACGGGCTCAATTCAAGAAAATCATAATATTTCTTCGTACATCGGAGATAATCCTCCAAAGAGTCTCTTTTTGTTTTGTCCAACTCAAGTATTGCACAATCTTCTTTTCCCGTAATTATCTTTATTGGATTTTCGTCCTCTCCTTTCACCTCTTTTCCAATTATCGTATATCTGTCTGGATTCTTGATATCCGTTATATATATGGGAATGTCCAATCCGGACTCTTGGATATCTATGATGGCCGATGGAGCGACAATCTTCATGCCAAATTGTCCCGCAAGCCTTGCCTCATTATAGGATAGGTGAAGTACTTCATCCAATTCTTTTCTATTGATTCCTTTTGTTTTAGGATCTGCACTCCGAACCATATCGTCCTTCTCAAAATCTACAATTACATCAAAACATTCGTTTAATAGAATCCCTAAATCAGCAGCTGTTCTATCGGATCCACCTCTACTGAAGGTAGTTTCTATGCCTTCTGTTGTGACTCCTATGAATCCACCAATGATAATGACTTTTCTTTGTTCGAGCGGATCCAACAAGTACTTCAGCTTTTTACTTGATTCTTCGATAAGGAAGTTTGCGCTCTCAAAATTATTGTCTGTTACGATCGGCCAATTTTCAATTTTAATGTGATCAGAATCAATCTTGTGGCTTCTGAAAACATAATCAATTGCAACGGATGTAGGTATTTCTCCGCTATGCCCCAAAATCCTTGCCCTAAACCTATCGACGAAGTTGTTGGGCTCGACAAGCTCGAGCGTTTTTAAGACCACTTCTTCGCATTTCTTTAGCTCATTTGAAAGTTCCTCTTTGTACTCCCCTTTAATGTAACCATTAGCGATATTGTTGTAAGGTAGGAATAAGCAGGACGGATCCATTCTGGCTATTTTAGGATCGGCGTAACTATTGCCAACTTCAATAGCTAAATCTGTAATCCCTTCAGGGGCTGAAACCACTACGACTGGACCGTATTTGTCCCTTTCTTTAATAGTCATGATTCTGTTTAAGATATTATTGATATTTTCCCCATTTTGTCCAATCCCTTTGCCGCCAATTTTTATTATGCTAATTCTATTTCCCGCATTTTGTTGATTTCGTTGCGCAGTCATTCATTAAAACCTGCTTTGATGCAATTCGCCTTTGAATGCATAAGATAAAAATATCCCTATCGACGAAGTTTGCAAGTAGTTATTATGCTTGGCGTCTGATTTATAGACTTTTACCTTGAACACTCTCCTCCTTAGGATGGTATAAGTAATTTGATCATCATAATATTTCTAAAAATCCACACGCTACTACGGTGCGATATTCAGTTGTCCTACCTTTCTTATGATTCAGTTTCAAGGCACAAGGCCCTAGAAAAAATTGTAGTAAGGGAATCCCATGGGGTACTTGAAAGAAAGTATTATCGATGGAGGGTAGATAAATGGTATGGGGGAATTGTGACGGCAGATGCTGTGGGTTGTGGACTTTATTGTAAATTCTGTTGGGTCGGCGATTCCATTTTAAATAATCCTTCTGGAGTAGGTAGGTTCTATTCACCTTCATCTGCGAAAGATAGACTTATTGAACTGTTGGAAAAGAGTGGAATGAAACAGTTAAGGATCAGCGGAGGAGAACCAACCATAGGGCAAGGGCACCTCGTTGGACTTTTAGATCTTTTTCAAGGTAAAGGATATCATTTTATCCTTGAGACAAATGGGATACTTTTGGGTCATGATAATTCTTACACAGAATGCCTGTCAAAGTATAAATTCCTTCATGTTCGAGTTTCACTAAAAGGTTGTAATGAAAAGGAATTTACTTTACTCACAAACGCAAAACCTGAGGGCTATGCACTCCAGATCAAATCTCTAAAAAATTTATTAAATGCAAAAGTGAGCTTCCATCCATCCGTAATGGTCTCTTTTTCGACAAAAAAGAGCTTGAATGAGTTGATGAATAAGCTTTCCTTAGTTAGTCCAAGAATAGTTGAAAATCTAGAAACTGAAAACTTGATTCAATATCCAAAAGCAATCAAAAGGCTCAAAAAATATGGTCTAGAACATGCGATAGTCACAGATTAAAGCGTAATCAGTATATTGCAAAGTGATTTATTTGACACCTTAACGCTTAGTGTTTTGAAACTCGTTAAAATTCTTTTGAAGCATTATGATCGTATTAAATGCGCGACAAAGCGTTATGAGCGTTAAAACCTTAAATGATTTAATCGAAAATTGGATTATGAATTCGAATTCAAATTTAGGTGCCCGCACCAAGGTACCCACACACACACACACAAAACTACGTAACGACATTGAGGAAGAATGGAAGGGTTAAAGGAAGAAGCGAGCGTTTAAAATCATCAACTGAATAAAAACAGTCCACAATAATCAGTTATACAGAATGATTATAATGAATAATTATTATCAATATTTATATATCAGAATGACAAATCCACAAAATCTAAGAGTTGTTGAAATTGGTCAGCGAAGGTTTAGGAAGGTTCTCTAGAAGAAAAGATGGGAAGTATTTCATTTATCTACCAAAGGACTTAGCAGAGGATACTGGCTTCCCATTTCCGATTACCTCATCGGTAAAAGTAAAAGTCCGCTTTTCTTCTAGGGATAAAAAAATAATAATAGAAGAACGCTAGGCAGATTGGTCGCACCAAGGTACCCACACACACA
>CAYFUV010000109.1:0-14668 GCA_964346435.1 uncultured Candidatus Bathyarchaeia archaeon
AATTCCCAATTCAAAATAATTCCGCTGTCCTCTGCCTTCTTGGAGTATCTTTTCCATGCTGAGACCATATGACCTCTCGCGGTCTTGTAATCTATACCTGGTATCTGATCGGCTGGACCTGAATCTACAGGACCAGTATCGACCCTTAGCTTCTTAATCTCGAGGTCACGACAGAACTCCAACTTAAGATCAAACAGTTTCTCATGCTGTTTTCGTATGAGTTCATAAGGCGAATAAGGTATAAGACGACGTGGGATATAACACAAGTTGGCTATCTCTAGGCCATAACTTTTTATCATTGATAGAAGATCTGCCCTCTCTTGCTTGGTTCTATAGACATCAGTTGATGCATGGGGGAAATCATAGAGTTCTATTCCATCATATTTCAATTCCGATAGATACTCGCACGTTTTTTCTAGTGGCCATGGATTCATATCATACGGAGGATTAAGAAATGCCCAACTACCTACAGCCAATCGATATTTACTCAAATTCAAACACCAAATTTTCTAATCAAATCGAAATCAGTAGTGCGCGCACGCTAATCATGCATTTCCAATATTCAGAATTTACCAAGAGCTCCTTGGATGAAACCTTGGATAATTTTCCTGTTCATTATTACATAAAATACAATTATTGGAGCCAATACAAGAGTTAATCCAGCTAATGAGAGTGGGATTGAAAGCGCTCCATATGAAGAATATTGATGGCCTAGAATAGTAGCCGCCATAGGTGTAACGGGTCTTTGATTGGCATCGGTCAGGAAAGAATAGCCGAGAACGTATTCATTCCAAACCCATATTCCATGTAGAATCCAAGATACATAGAACATAGGTCTGCAAAGAGGCAATCCAACATATAGAAACATTTTTAGATCCACTGCCCCATCCATTTCAGCAGACTCGAAAAGTTCCATGGGGATTGTTTGAAAATAGCTATACAATAAGAACGTGTTAAATGAGATGCCTGCGGCCGTATAGAGTAACAGTAATCCTGGAACTGTGTTAACCAATCCAAGTTTAAACATGTAAACATATATTGTTACAAGGGGTACCTGTGGAGGAATAGCCATTCCTAAGTAAACGTAGGATATCGTAAATGCTTTTCCGCGGAAAGTATAATAAGTGAATGCGAATCCAAGCATTGCCGCAAGAAAGGCAACTAAGGGAGCGGTTATTCCAAAATATATGAGGGTATTGAAGTAAGCTCGAAGAATATTGATTCCTGCGATCTTTGGATTGAGTACATCAGCATACCATTGCAGGGTAGGATTAGAAGGAAGACCTACATCATCAAGAAAGAATTGAGAAGATTGTTTTAGGCTATTTCCCACCATCCAATAAATTGGAAATATTGTAAGTACTACTAGAATCAATAATAACGCATAAACCAATATTCTCCTGAATGGATTTAATATGTCTCTAATCACCTTCTGCCCCTCCTGAGTACTCCAATCCTATCAAAATAGAATAGGACTATGGCCATCTGAATTACCAATAATATGATGCTCAAAGCGGAAGCATAACCAAGTCGATTTGTAAAAAATGCATGATGGTAGACCAAAGTAGCCATAACCTGAGTAACTGTTGAGAGCTCTGTAGACGCATATAGTCCAACCCATACATCAAATATCTGAAAAGAACTCACTATACTAAGCGCAATAAGAATGAGGAGCACTGGTCTTAACATAGGAACGAGAACATATCTCAAACGCCTAAATCCAGTTGCCCCATCAAGATCTGCTGACTCCAGTATTTCTTTAGGAATACTCGTCAGCCCAGCCAGGATTATGATCATTGGGAGACCAAACGTCTTCCAAGACATTATTGCAGATACTGTAAACGGAACTACGTCAGGTAGGAGAAAGCCGGTAAAATTTGGGTTGATTCGAACTGGTAATCCTGCCACAGGGTCTAATATGAATCTAAATAGTAATCCAAGTACATATGGAGACATCGCAACAGGCAGAAAGATCATGGTATTAAAAAAACCAGCCTTTCTAATCCTACTTTCGAATAAGACAACGGCTACAAACAAGGCTAGAATATTTCTAACAAAAGTAACAGCGAATAAGATAATGAAGTTGTTTCGAAGAGCATAATAAACTGAATCGCTAGTCAATGCGGTAACGATATTTTCTGTTCCGACATAAGAAAAATCGTACCACCCTCCCCCACCGGGTCTAGGAGAGATTTTGAAAAATGAAAAAGGAAGCACGGTAAACGAAGGAAAAAGCCAAAAAAAGGAATAAATCAATAATGGAAAAAAAAGAAGGATTATGTAGTTTCGCGTCTTCACAAGTATTTCTCCCTATTCGTATATCCTTAGGCCTCTCGTCCTACTTTTGAGGCATCATCCAATTTCTCAAGATGGTCGTCCAGGTTTATATCCTTGCCAAGCACAAAAGCGTGTCCTATGTCGGTGATTAGCGGAGCATGATCAGGGAACATACAATCATTTACAAAGAATGAGTTTATGTTCGTATCGAAAACCCAGTCTAGGCCCCACCAATTCTCAACGATGTCTAACTTTTCCTTAATGATATCATTTGCACCAGGACTGGCACATAGCATTTTACCTGGATAACCAAGTAGGCCTCTACCCTCTTGGTATGGTACTGAGTAGTGCCATCCAATCCATTTCTTGCATGCATCTGTTTTAGCAGCGCCTCTCCCTGTGTGAATGCTTGTTGGAACTCCCCAGCTGACTTGTGAGAAGCTGGAAGGATTATCCACCCATTTGACATTGGACATAGCCTTGAGTTTCAGGTTAGGATCTGCTCCCTCAACAAGCGGCATTACGTTAAGCGGCATAGTTACACCATTCATCACACATTGTCTACGCATCAAAGCTGAGCCGCTCTTACCTTTGTCCATCTCTAGTGACTTGGGGCTCATCAATTGACAAAATTCCTTGAATTTATCGAAGACAAATCTCCAATCATCGTCTTTGAAACTACGGTATCCAAGTCTTGTCTCCATCGTACCTACGGCGCCTATAACTTGGGTTGATATCTCACCCAAAGTAATGAATACCCAATCAGGCATTGAGTAGGGAGCTAGCCAAAAGTCAACACCTGGAACGTCTTTAAATACTTCATAAGCATCCTTAAGGTCTTCGAACGTCTTTGGGACATCGATACCTACCTCTTCATATCTGCTTTCGTCATAATAGATCAACCCAGGAGCAAGTACGTCTGTGCCTCCGTAAACTGGTGTATCTTTTTCTTTGAATCCCTTTTCAATAATATCTTTGTCATAAGCTATCCATGGGAGTGTTTGTGGATACCATTTATCCCAAAGATCATAGTCATCAAACACATCGTTAATGGGCTCTATTCTTTCTAACGCGATATGTTTTTGGAACTGCCATCTCGACCTCATACCCATATCAGTTGGATTTCCTGCAGCCCATCTTTTCTCATGTTCTTCCGCAACTTTAGCTCCCACACCATATAGTGTTACCTTGACTTCAGGATATTCTTCCTCGAATTCCATTATCAAGTCATCAAGATTGGGGTAGAAGGCTCTGCTCCATGCCAAAGGACCAAACTCAATCTCGGTTACTTCTGCTTCAGGTGCAGGTCTTGTAGCGTAGTATGCTCCTGCACCAGCAGCAGCAACTGCAACAATCCCGCCAGCGACATATTTGATATAATTTCGTCTACTAATTTTTCCACTCATTTCTTTTACACCCAAATACGCTAGCATGAACTAGCGATTAGAATTTATTACATAAAGAATATATTTATATTTTTGGTGAACAAATCTTCATTAATTGAACAAGATTTAGAAATATAATAAAGTGAGATAATGATGTATGCCCAAGAAACACAAACTAAGCTTGTTGATGATGCTTTATCTATATTAAAGCATCCTATACGAAGAAATATATTAGAAGCTTTATGGGAAAAAGATCGAACGTTTCTTGAGTTAGTGAGCATTTGTGGAATAGATCATGGAAAGCTCGGGCATCATCTTAGAAAGATGAATAATATCGTAGAAAGGGACCCAGGCAGAAGAGTTTTTATACTAACCCAAGAAGGTCGATTGATTTATGAGTTCATCACACAGGGGCTTTTCGGGCTTGAAAAAGCGATTAATCGATATGAAAAAACAGGTCAAGCAGTGAATAAATATAGAAATAGATTCAAGACGTTGTTCAATCTAATACCAGACCCTGTGGCAATTCTAGACTTGAAAGGTAAAATAATTGCCATTAATGATGTTCTAGAGGAAAGTACTGGTTTTAAAAGACAAGAATTGCTAGGAAATAATATTTCCAGAATGAAAATTCTGACATCAAAAAGCAAGAGTGAAATTAGAAAGAATTTGGTTAATATAGGTTTTATTGGTGGACAATCACAGATCGAGGTCGAAATGCTTTCGAAAAATAATGAAAAATTTTCATACGAAATTAATTTGGCAGCGATTGAATACGAGGGTAAACCAGCAGCCTTAGTAATATGCAGAAATATTACTAAGCGTAAACATTTGGAGGAAGAGTTAAAAGGCTCCAAAAGATTTTTGGAGACGGTAATCAACGATGTTCCTGACTCAATCTATATAAAAGATAGAAATCTCAGGTATGTGATTGTCAATAGGGTTTATTGCGATTTCCAGAAAATATCCAAAGACGATATTATTGGTAAAAAAATCTACACTATTTTTCCCAAGGATAAAGCGGATGAAATCATAAAGTCAGATAAGGAAGTATTTGAAACAGGTGAAATTCAAAACAATCCTGGGGTGACTGTTACTAGTCAAGTCGGCATAACCCGAAAATTTCATATTAGAAAGGCGCCGCTAAAGGACGATAAAGGGAACATTACACACATAGTTTGTATCGGTAGGGATATTACCGAGCAAAGGCGAGCAGAAGACAAGCTTAGGAAATATACTGATCATCTAGAAGAACTGGTTGAAGAGAGGGCAAGAAAATTCTTGCAGAGCGAAAAGAGATATCGTTCTCTTTTCGAGGGAACTAGAGATGCAATATGTATGTTTACTCGGGAAGGGAAAACGATTAATATTAATCGATCTGCATTGAATCTATTCGGTTATACTAGAGAAGAAATGTTGGATATTAACGCCAGAAAGCTATATGCCTACCCTAAAGATCGATCAAGGTTCCGGGAGAAGATAGAGAAAAAAGGATTTGTAAAAGATTATAAAGTGAAGATGCGTAAAAAAAATGGGTCAATAATAAACTGCTTAATGACATCAACTGCAAGGAAAGCTGATGATGGTCATATCATAGAGTATCAAACGATCATCCGCGAGATTACAGGTTGAAACCTCTAGCGAGTGATATTTGCAGATTCATATTTAAAAAATCGCACAAGCAGGATGCAGTAGCGAACGCTGAAACGAGTTATACTCTATGGAAAATAGCAAAATGAAAATTGAATTCCGTATTCTAAATTGGTGGCGAAAGTGAAGGCCGCAATATTTTCCGAGCCTAGAAAAATAGGGATAAAGGATATTCCTAAACCTGTACCTGAGGATGAAGATGTTCTAGTAAAAGTTAAAGCATGTGCAATTTGCGGTAGTGATCAAATTCCATATCTCAATATAGACTGGGAAGATAGAAAGAATATTATTCCTGGGCATGAAATCACAGGAACTATCGTAGAGGCAGGCAGTAAGGTGAAAGATTTTAAAGAAGGTGAAAAGGTCGCTGTATATGCGATAATATATTGCGACAAATGCCATTTTTGTGAAAGAGGTCTAAAGCAATTTTGCGAATCTCGTAAAGTTATAGGATTCCATACAAATGGAGGATATGCTGAATACGTTAAAGTTCCTGAAAGATGCCTTTTACGGTTGCCAGAAGGGATATCATTCGAAGAAGGAACATTATTACTTGATGCGATTGGGGTTCCTGCCTATGGTCTTAAAAGAGTTACTGCCAAAAATCTAGATACTTTCGCAGTTTTTGGTTGTGGAAATATAGGACTTGGAACAATAATTACATTGAAAACATTTGAAAAAGAAAATATTTTTGCTATCGATGTAGTAAAAAATAGACTAAAGACAGCAACAATTCTAGGAGCAAAGTTTGCAATAGATGCAAAAAAAAAGGATTCTGTGGAAAAAATAAGAGAACTAACTAATGGTATTGGTGTGGATTTAGCTGTAGACGCTTCCGGGGCCTCTAAAGCTGAGATTGATGCCATAGAATCCGTTGGGGTAGATGGAAAAGTCCTATTCTTGGGAGAAAATCGTTCTTTCATTCAAATAAATCCTTCAAAACAGATCATTCATAAAAACCTAATACTAATTGGAGCAAATTATTTTCCGAAAGAAGAATTCGAAAATAATGTTAAAATATTTCTAAAAAAGAGAGAAGATTTCCGGAAGACAATTTCTCACAGCTATCCGCTAGAAAAAATAAATGAGGCTTTTCAAATATTCTTCAATAAAGATAGTGCAAACAGGATCATAATAAATCCCTAAGTGTGCATACTTTTTCGTTCGTGAATTAATTAATGAGCTTTTGTTCACCAAAATTATAAATAGAGCCCCCTATGTTAATGTGAATTTGAGTGGCACGTGCTATATTTGCGGCGCTCTATTAAGATTAAATAACGTTTTAACATAGCTTGCAGAATAAAATACAAATCGTGATATATTTGGCAAAAGTCCGATTGAAAAATATTACGAAAAGATTCGGAAAAGTATGGGCCGTCAAGAACCTCAGCCTTGAGGTAAAAGATAAGGAATTTCTAGTCCTCTTAGGCCCATCAGGTTGTGGAAAAACGACTACGCTAAGGTGTATAGCTGGATTAGAGACTCAAGATGAGGGAGACGTATACGTCGGTGATAAAATAGTAAATGAGATCCGTCCAAAGGATAGGGACCTTGCAATGGTATTTCAGAGCTATGCGCTTTATCCATATATGGATGTCTTCAGCAATATAGCCTTTCCATTGAAAATGTCTAATGTTCCTATAGAAGATATTCAAAAAAGGGTAAAACAAGTTACAGAATTACTTGATATTGACGAACTTCTGGAACGAAAACCTGCGCAGTTAAGTGGAGGACAGAAACAGAGAGTTGCATTAGGAAGGGCCATTGTACGCAATCCACAAGCCTTTTTGATGGATGAGCCATTAAGCAACCTCGATGCAAAGTTGCGAGTTTACATGAGAACGGAGCTAAAGAAATTGCAGAATGAGTTAGGAGTTACAACTATTTACGTTACTCACGATCAGCTAGAGGCCATGACTATGGCTGATGATATTGCCGTAATGGACGAGGGCGTTCTACAGCAACTAAGCAATCCATTTGACATATTTACAAATCCTAATAATCTCTTTGTTGCAGGTTTTATAGGTAGCCCTCCAATGAATTTTATAAATTGCGTCTTCAAAGAAAAAGGCAAATCGAGCCTTCTGGATGCTGGCGCATTTACTATGCCAATTTCTGGAACGCCTGTTAATCTCATTAAGAAGAATTCGACTGGTTCCGAATTGATCCTAGGCTTTAGGCCTGAAGACATATATCTGAATAAAAAAAAGACTGTAAAACACTTCATTAAAGCAAAAGTTTACGTAATCGAACCTGTTGGATCCGAAGTCATTATAGATTTTATGATTGGGGGAGAAATTATTAAAGCAAAAAGCTCCCCAAAATTGAAGATCAGTACAGGAGAAGAAATGTGGCTAGGATTCGACAAGGACAGAATGCATATCTTTGATAGGAAAACGAAAAAAGCGATCATTTGATCTTTCGAAAATATAGGGATATTCGCTTATTTGTCGAGTTGAAATGTCTCCGAAAATTAAATTGGGTTTCATTGGCTGCGGCATTATGGGTCAATGTGTCCACCTGCCCTCGTTCTCGAAAGTTAAAGATGCTGAGATAGTTGCCATTAGCGATCTGCAACCTAAACTGGTAAAATTCCTTGCTGATAAATGGAATATAAAGAAGGTTTATCCTTCTCATCTTGAATTAATAGAAGATAAGGAAATAGATGCGATAATAATAATCACGAACAAATTTGTCCACGCACCTATCGCCATAGACGCTTTCAAAGTAGGAAAGCATGTTTTTACTGAAAAACCGATAGCAACAACTAGTAAAGATGCTTTAGAGATGGTTAATGCGGCTGAAAAGCATGACCTTAAATTAATGGTTGGATATATGAAGCGTTTTGATTCCGGAGTATTAGAGGCCAAAGAGGCATTCAAAAGTTTCGAGAACGATGAAGTCACATTTGCTAGGATTCATAACTTTTTTGGCGACTGGAGATGTGGTTTTGGTGAAGAAATGGTAACAACCAATGAAAAATATCCTTTGATTGAGCCGCGATATCCTGAGTTTGTGTCTGAAGAGGTTTTTAGGAAAGTCATGGATAAATTTCTTGAACAAATTCATGAAATAAATTTGCCTAGATATTTTTTAGGCGACCCATTGGCTGTTGAGTCATTAAAAATTTGGCCTGGTGATTTTCTAGATAGTTCTTATACGCCAGGAGGCTTTGTCGGGTCAATACTGAATTATGGCGATTATCCCCTCTCATTGGAATTTGGTTCAATGTCTGCAGATTTCTTTTTAGCAAATTTTCTCATATACTTCAAACATGGATGGATCGATTTGAAGTTACCTTCACCTATGAAAAAAAATGAGCCAGCAAAAGTTCACGTCTATCGCGCAGGTAGCATTCAACGGGATGAGTATCCACATGCTTGTTGGTCTTGGGCTTTCGAGAGAGAAGCCGAACATTTTGTTGAATGTATCGTAAAAGATAAAGAGCCAATCTCTGGTGGAGCCGATTCCTATAAAGATATTGTAATCATTGAGTCCATGATTAAATCAGCGATTGAAAATAAGAGAATAGAAATAAAATATTAGTAAAATTTACTTGCTAATACGCAGGTTGATTTTAACATGCGCACCATGGCCACGAAACCTAATTAATTGAACGAGTGCTAAATAGAACATTTTTTAGCGGAAAGAAGAATATTGAAGTGCTCGCTTTCAGTAACTAGAATCTGGAAGAAAGTTTATATAAAGTTCCTTTCTCAGTAAGTAAATGTGATCATAAATGCCAACACATGGATCATTAACAAAAGCCGGAAAGGTGAGGAGTCAAACTCCTAAAATTCAGGGTAGAACTAAAAAGTCATCATCTCCTCGCGTCAGGTCAAGAAGAATTTATGAAAAAAGAGTAATCATAGGAAGGAAATCTGGCCAAAACTACATAAGAATGCGTTGAGCATACGAGCTCTACTCTTGAGACTTTCCGCAGGCAGCGCAGAAAATTATACCTTCAGCCATTTCTGCAGAACAATATTTGCATCTTCTAGTCTCGATATCGACTTTTTCTTCAGCTGTTTTTACAGGCACATAACTTACTTCTCTAGTTGTTGCCAAGGCTGCTAATGCCATTACGATGCCGAGCAGCAAAATTATGCCGCCTCCGAACTCAAGGATCAACCCCATCTTTGTTAGAGAGATCCCCTTCGGAGCATAATCCATTACCAGATCTGCAACTATAGAGTTTTTACCCAAGTTGATTGCAACCCCAAACCTGTAAGCCAGAAATCCAATTATAACTATAATAAATCCGATAGCAAATCGCGCTTTCTTAACAGAAGACACTTGTCACAACCTTCCTCTTTAGATAGTCAACGGTTTTTTTAATTTTTTGATTTTATTAATCCTTATGAATAAATATCGCTTGGATTTATGTCTTTCTAGATATTTTTTCCAATTCCATGAACTGGAAGAGCCCTATTGATTGATTCGGAATCGAAGCTAGAACAAGTTCACTGATGGTTATTTTACCAACGTCGTCTGGATAATATAACAAGAAGCTTTCATAATACGGGTCTGGGCCTACTTCATCCATTGTTTTTTTGACAGCGCTTTCTATATCCAATTTTTCTATGAATATTGAACGAATTAGAAAGTCAATAGCGCTATCCGTATGTCCTAGGTCTACTAGATCATTCCAAGATATCAACCCCATGGCTCCTTTTTCAATGAAGGCGTCGGCCAAATCAAGGCTATACAATCCGCCACAAGAACTCAAGATTATCAAAGTATTTGGAAATCTGCCATCCATAATTTCACGAACAAAATCTGGACCAACTGCAAAATATGATGGTGAATTCTCTGTGACTTTCGCCGGCGACACTTTGTCTGTAAGTTGCTCAATTACATATTTTTCCTCATCGTATGACTCACCAGTGAATAGATAAACAGGCCATCTTGGATCCTCAATTGGAATAAGCTCTGGATTTTCTAAAGGATAGGCCGAGTGAACTCTAAAAACAATTATTCCATAACCTAGGGACGGTAGGCTTTTATAAAATTCTACTGTGACTTCCTCACCGCTGAAAATATCTACTTCAAGATCCACGGAAGAAAATGTTTCAACCACGTTATCTAAAAAAGTCTGATTTGGGGTCCCAATACTCAGTTGATCTATGATAGCAACATTACTTTGAGTCTTTTGTGTTGATGAAGATGGGGAAAAGGCGCTGAAGGCTATAAATAGTATAAAAGCAACCATTAATATCGCAAAGAGATATTCAACAAGCCTATGTCGAACCTTTCGATGCTTCCGATGCTCCCGATGCTTCCGATGCTTTCTCATTATTGCAAAATACTCCTTATTAAACGAAGCCCATACGCCAATATAACTAGGATTAAAATTTTAATATATTAATTATTGTTTAATCGCTGGAGACTATCCAACACGTTATGTGTCATCAATCGTTATTCATTCAAGTAAAAAGCCAAAAAAAAAGATAAACTAAGATTCACACCCCTAATAACCAGTTTTTTGCACAATTTATATTGCGTATTCGCTACCTTAATTTATTAAGAACTTAATAGGCTAAAGATTAGATTAAGAGTTAAGTTACAAGCTCGCGCCACCAAAATTCTGAGGCAAATTTGAATCATGGTACCCATTCGAAAAAATTCAGACAAGCAAAAAATATGCTTGGAAAAAGTCCACGCGGATAATTTAGCCTGCAATGAAATTGCCAAGAAATTGCTGAGCGAGAAGAAAAGCATAGAATTAAATAAGCTTAAGATTGAGAGCTGCAAGAAGTTCGGTTTAATGGTTTTACCAAAGAATTCCGAGATTCTTGAACAATTCAACTCTATCGAAAAGGAAGAAGTTCGCGAGATAATAAGGATAAAGAACGTAAGGAGTATCTCGGGCATAAACATCGTTTCAGTAATGAGTAAACCAATCGAATGTCCTCATGGAAGATGTTCTTATTGCCCACATGAGGCTGGTGTGCCGAATAGCTATACCGGCCATGAGCCAGCCGCCATGAGAGGATTGCAGAATTTTTTCGATCCTTTCAATCAAGTCTCCAATAGATTGGCTCAACTTAGAGACATAGGACACATTGTGAACAAAGTAGAGCTCATAGTTCAAGGCGGTACCTTCCCAGCTACTCCAATTGAATATCAGACTAATTTCATTCATCGTTGTTTAGATGCGATAACTGATTCATATTCAAAAGACTTAGAGGAGGCAAAAAAGAAGGCTGAGGAAAGCGAAGTGAAGAATGTTGGGATTACGGTTGAAACCAGACCCGATTGGGCAAAAGAGAGACACGTAGACCTTATGCTGGATATGGGAGTAACTAGGGTCGAGTTGGGCGTACAGACTCTCAATGACAATATTTATGCAGTCGTTAACAGAGGGCACTCCGTGAATGATGTTGTAAAGTCATTTCAGGTAATCAAAGACGCGGGTCTTAAGATAGTGGCGCATATGATGCCAGGTTTGCCAGGTTCAGACATCGATATGGATTTGGAGACCTTCAAAAGACTGTTTTCAAAGCAAGAATTCAAGCCTGATATGATTAAGATATATCCTTGCCTGGTTCTGAAAGGAACTGAACTATATGAGTGGTGGCTAAATGGCGCTTACAAGCCCTATACAACAGAGGAGGCTGCTGAGTTAGTAACAAAGATAAAAGAAATAGTCCCGCCATGGATCAGGATAATGAGGATTCAGAGAGATATTCCGATCGGCCAGATTGTAGATGGAGTAAAAAGGAGTAACCTGAGACAGATTGTTCAAGAGAAATTAAAAATGAAGGATTCAGTATGCAGATGTATTAGATGCAGAGAAGTGGGGCATAAAATGTTAAAGGATGGAATCTCTCCAGATATTGAAGAAATTTCGCTTGAGACATACGAGTACAAATCATCTGGAGGCATTGAAATATTCATCTCTTTTGAAGACAATATCAACGACATATTAATTGGCTATTTAAGATTGAGAGTGCCCTCAGAACTCGCCCATAGGTCGGAAGTCGCAAATAACAATTCTTCGTTAATTAGAGAAATTCATGTATATGGTCCATTAGTTCCAGTTGGTGGATATTCATTAGAAGGCTGGCAGCATAGAGGGTATGGAAAAAGACTCATTTTAGAAGCGGAAAGAACATCGATCGAGAGATACGATATGGATAAGATCTTGGTGACAAGCGCTTTAGGCGTGAAGAAATATTTTGAAAAGATTGGCTATAGACATGATGGTCCATATATGTCAAAAATTTTAAGTTAGGTTCTTTTTAGAATTAGGCTTGATCGAAGTTCAATTATTTAAGCGCATCATCATAGGCGAATTGCTGATGGAGTTAAAACTTGAAGGTTATCGCGGAATTGCTTTAAAGTTATTAAAGGGAGCAAAGGCTTCTATTGGAGCTCTTATTAGAGTAACAAGAAATGGAGAATCCTATGAAGGGGTATTGATCCCGCGTAGCGAATATTCTGATGATAAACATATTCTAATTAAACTGGACAGCGGCTACAATGTTGGTGTGTTAATAAGCTCATCCACTAAAATCAATGTAATAAAATCAGGTAGCCAACCAAAATTTGTTTATTCTTCTCCTCCACCTAAAAAAAAGGATTTAGGAAAAGTTGCAATAATCAGTACTGGGGGGACTATTGCCAGTAGAGTCGATTATAGAACTGGAGCGGTCGAACCAGCTTTAACAGCGGACGACCTGTATGCATCAGTCCCGGAGCTTTCCGATATAGCTACAATAGATACACAGATACTTTACAGCGAATTTAGCGAAAACCTAACCCCAAATCATTGGAGCGAAATGGCCAAAACCGTGGCTAAATGCATTGATGGGGAGTTGAAAGGAATCGTCTTATGTCATGGGACAGACACTATGGCGTATTCATCGGCGGCTTTGAGTTTCGCTTTGCAGAATCTTCCCATTCCAATAGTCTTGGTGGGATCGCAACGTTCTTCAGATAGGCCGAGCTCAGATGCAGCATCTAACTTAGTAGGCGCTGTATCAATCGCAAACCATGCACCATTTGCAGAGGTCTTGGTAGCAATGCATGAAGCAATTTCGGATGGTTTCATGGCGATACATAGAGGGACTAGAGTCAGAAAGTGCCATACTAGCAGAAGGGATGCATTTCAAACTGTGAATTCGCCAATATTCGCAAGATATGATTTGGAAAGAGGAAACGTAGCCATGAACGAATCGGAGTATTCAAAACGTGAAAATTCGAAGAAGGTCGTACTTAAACCAAATTTTGACGATAAAGTAATGCTAATAAAATTCCATCCTGGAATGGAGCCAAAGACAATTGAGCTGGCAGTAAGGAACGGGTATTTGGGAATTATTATCGAGGGAACAGGCTTAGGCCATATCGGAAAATACTTGCATAACGCTGTAAAAAGAGCCTTAGATAGCGGATTGATCGTGGGGATGACTTCCCAATGCATCTGGGGAAGCGTAAACATGAACGTATATAATACCGGAAGGGATCTTTTAGCGATGGGGATCATACCTTTGGACGACATGCTATCTGAAACAGCATTGGTGAAAATGATGTGGGCATTTGGGCAGACTAATGATAAGGAAGAAGTCAAATCGATTATGAAGAAAAACATAGCCTGGGAGTTTTCTCAAAGAGTAGTTAAGAAGTGAACCGATTGCGCTCTATCGATATCGATTACGATAAAATTGGGCTCAAAGTTGGAATTGAAATTCACCAGCAATTGGATTCTTCTCAAAAGTTATTTTGTAATTGCCCGAACCAAATCTCTGATGACGCTTCGGAATTAACCTTCAATAGAAAACTTAGAGCAACTCAAAGCGAGATGGGTGAAGTTGACCTAGCTGCCCTATTTGAGTTCGAAAAAGGAAAAAATATTCTATATGAAAGTTTTTCAAAAACGTCATGCCTAGTTGAAATGGATGAAGAACCACCTCATGACCTCAATCAAGAAGCCGTAGATATCGCTCTCACGATAGCTTTGATTCTAAATGCTAAACCAGTCGATGAAATTCATGTAATGCGTAAAATAGTAATAGACGGCTCCAATACGGCAGGATTTCAAAGGACTTGTGTTGTGGCATTAAATGGAGTTATCAAGATCGAAGGATTCGAGGTGCCCATACAGCATATCGGACTTGAGGAGGATGCTGCAAGGAAGATCGAAGAATCGAAGGCTGTTGTGAAATATAAGATAGATAGGCTCGGAATGCCTCTTGTGGAAATTGCTACAGGGCCTGTAATAAAAAGTCCAAAAGAGGCGGAAGAAGTGGCCTTCGCTATTGGTAGAATTTTGAGGGCCACGAAAAGAGTTAAACGTGGTCTAGGAACAATTCGCCAAGATCTCAACATATCAATTAAAAATGGTGCATTAACAG
>CAYFUV010000110.1:0-12877 GCA_964346435.1 uncultured Candidatus Bathyarchaeia archaeon
TAGGGGCAAACATCTCCTAAATCTCGACAAGCTAATTTCAATGCCATAGTTGATTCACTACCTAATTGAGAGTTTTATTTTTTCAAGCACGAGCGCGTGCAATCACGATGTGTTATAACAAAGTTTTATTTAAGCATTATTCGGCCAGGTTCTCTCGCTTTAGCGAAATTTGAAAGAACTGACGAAGATGTAATAAAAGCATGTGTACCTTAAATGCCACAAGTTTATCAAATATAAGAGAAGTAAGCATCAATTCAATGCGTTGATTTCCCCAAACATCTTTTCAAGTTGTTTCTTCATCGTCTTCATATCCCGGCTCAAGTTAAAATAGTCCGAGAAATTCGCAGTAGTCCTGAGGATACTGGTCCTGCCCGTCTTCTTTCTTTCCACAAGCCCCATTTCCTTAAGCAATCTCACATGTTTGTAGGTCATACTTCCCCTGACTCTGGCAACATAAGCCTGTGTTACCGGCTGCCTGTATGCTATGAAGGATAATGTTTTCAGAGGGGCTTTCTTCAATAAAGGCCTGTTGGAGAGATTCTGCACATATTTGACGTATTCTGGCTTGAGCTGCATAACGTATCTTCTATCACGCAGTTTCAATATATGAACGGGGCCGTCCAGATCATCGTATTTTTTTATCAGGATCGATAGCAGATTCTGAATTTTCGTAGTTTTCGCTCTGGTTATCGATGATAGAGTGCTCAAATCTAGAGGCTTTCCTGCCACGTACAACGCAGCCTCTATAAGGTTCATCAACCGTCTATCAAGTTCATTAATCTCAAGGCATTCCAAATCCGAAGGTCACCTACCGAATAACGCTAATCTTGATATCTCCAAATTCGTTCTCTTGATCAAGGTCGATCTTCTTTTCAGACGCCAAGAAAAGAAGGTAGACGAATTTCCTAACTCTCTCTAGATTTGATGAATCCTTAGTAATTTCAATAAAGGAGATCAATTTAGAGCTTTTTGCTTGAGTTTTGAGAATTTTATAAAATTCTGAGATGTGTTCTTCCACGTTGACCAAGAATTCATCGAGTTGCTCAGCGATAGGGTAGGACTCCAAGATTTGCTTTGCCAAAGTAGGACTGGATTCAAGATTTTTTGATAGAACCTCCTCCAACGATTTCAAAACATCCTTTATTGTTGTGGAGGTGTACTGGAATCTTATTGGCATGGGAATCGGGGGAGGTACTGAGACGTCGGGCCTTGGCTGGGGCGGTCTTGGCGGCTCCTCCATTTTTAGAATCAATTCAGATTTTGCCCTATGGATCGTTGCGGAGGAAAGTAGTGCGATGCCAGAGGCGTAGAAATCTATGTAACCTTGGTCTTTCATCTTCTCGAGGAATGAGTCTAGGAGGAACGGTATATTGACGTCCCAAGGTTTGATCCTATGCAGCCTGAGCAGATCAAACAATACTATGAAAGGGGGATATTGCCAGAACGGTTTCTTGAGTTCAGTCAAATTGCTCGCCACCAATTCTCGGGAATGAGACTATTCTGGATCTGCCGCCCTGTATAAAAGTGCCATAGGAAGCGTCGGCTCTAGATATTACAGCATCTTTCAAAGATATGACTATAAATTGGGATTCCTTGGCCCGTTCCTTAAGCAGATCGGCCAATTTTTGAGTGTTTGAGACGTCTAGATGGGCGTCTATCTCGTCGAATATGTAGAACGGCATCGGATTTATTGTTTGAAGCGCCAGTATGAAACATACGGTGGCCACAGATTTCTCCCCGCCACTGGCGGAGTTTATCGATAATCTGGCCTTTCCCGGGAATTGAATGAGCAGATCGATCCCTCCATCGAATACCCTTTCAGGGCATTCTATTGAAAGAGTGCCGGTTCCGCCGCCCGTAATGTCTGAGAATATCTCTTCGAAACTCTCGTTAATCCTATCGAATGCTTTCTTAAAGATCTGCGTTTTCTCACTCTCTAGTTCATTAACGAAATCCAGAATCGAAGTCTTTTCCATCTCCAGTTCATTGATTCTATGAGAAAGTTGCTTGTAGTTGTCCTTCTGCTCGGTATATTGAGCGACGGCCAATTGGTTTATGGCCCCGATCTTCTCCAACTCCTCGTTTACTGAATTCAGGGCCGACCTCAAATCCTTTTTACTCTCTGGAACCACTCCTTTTTCCTGAAAGCCTTCGAGAGCGCTCAGTTCTTTCTGGTTGTATGCGATTTGCGTATCTTTTTCCTTAATACTTCCCGTCAATTCAGAAAGAGAAGTGCCCAAGATTTCCTGCTTATCATAGATGTCATCCAATCTTCCGCTAATTTTTTCCAAATCTTCCTTGATCTTTTGATATTCAGATTTTTTCGAGGTTGTTGAGGCGGAAAAATCCTTCTTCTTACTTACTAAATCAGATAGTTTCTTTTCCTCAACGCGCATGTTCTCTGTTATTCCTGCTGTCTCCTTCATTGATTTTTCGATTTCGCGCTCGATTTCTATCCTCTGCTCACTATTTTGGGCTAAAGTATCCTGCATGGATTTCAATGAAAATTCTGCTGTATAGAGCATTCCTTCTAAGGTAGAACGTCTTTTATTTAATTTCTGTAATTCCTGTATGCAAGACTTTATTCTCTTCTCCGCTTCTGTTAGAACCGATTCGTCAGAGCCAACTTTCAATTTTTTAACTTCTTTGTCCAAGCTAGAAATTTTTTGTTTTATTTCCTTTCTTCTTTCAGTAAAGTTTGCTAGGTTCTCTTCCTCTTCCCTTATCAAGCTCTCCAAATCTTTGGTCTTTCTATCCCACTCATTAAAATCTTCTAGATTTGATAAAATAATTTGGTTAAGCGATTTCTCGTTGGTTCGTGCTTTAATTAGCGCATTTAGTTCAATTTGTTGATTTTTCAGATCCAGCAATTTTTTGTTTAGTCTCTTCATTTCGAGTAATTTCTCATCTATGCTTCGCTCGAGGTCATCTAAAACTTCCTTAATTTCCTCTGTTTTATGCGCGCCAAGGTCGACTCGAGATAGGGCCTCGGGGCTATAAGAACTATTCTTAATCTTCATGCATCCTCCTTGCATGTAGAATTCTCCGCTCAACGTTATCGCGTTAAAACCCATTAGCGAGGATTTAAAAGCTGTCTCTTTATCTTCTACGATCAAAGTATTTCCAAAAATTAGATTGACCGTAGGGTAGAGTCTATCCTCGCATCGAATAAAATCGACAACCCTTCCAATAATCCCGGTTATCTTAGGGATGTTGTGTACGGGCTCGATTGGTGCCAGAGATTTCAGAGGAATTATGTTCAAAAAGTTCCAAAGATTTCTTTCATCTTGTTTCATTGAATCTACGTAATCAATGGCTTTACTGTAGTCTTCTACTACCAGAGCACCCATCCAATCTTCGAAGGATGTCTTTATCGCCTCCTCATAATCCTCATCAAGTTTTACAAGGTCTCGTAGTTTTCCATAAACGTAGGACGGCATACGTGTGCTATTGGGCATGCTTTTATTGTACAGCATATTTGAGCTAACAGGAAGTTTACTGATCGCTTGATTTCTAATTTCATATTCGAAAATCAGGTTCCTTGCACTGCAAAGGGTCTTCGTTGCGTTCAAAATTTCTTCTTTTGCATTTTGCGTGCGCTCACTGTATTCAAGAATTTCATTATTGACATATCCTATTTCTTTCGATGTGGATTCCATTTTATTGGAGTTTTGCTGAACCTCATCTTTCAATCCTTTTATAAAATCCTCTGTTTTTCTCTTCCTTTCAGCAACTGTATTCACCAAATCATTAAGCATTTCAATTTTATTTGTCGAAAGCTGAATCGAGGAGTCGTTCTTAATTCTCTCTATTTGGAAGTTGGACAGTTCTACTCCAAAAGCGTCCTTGCCATCCGCCCCTTTCCTTGATAGATTTTTTATAGTTTTTAGCTTTTCAACTTCCCCTATATGCAATCTCTCTTTCTTTTCTATCAGACGTTCCAAGCTTAACTGTTCTTTTTTATTTTTTTCCACTTCATTCTTCTCTTTATCAATAGAATCCATCAACTTCTTATTCTGCAGATCGATACTATCTCTTTGTTTCTTTAGCGTTTCAACATTCCTTTCTTCAAATTCCAAAGTCTTTTTTAATCCTAAAATCTCTGAATTAAGCTGATTTATTGAATCATTAAAGCTACTTAGCTCAGAATTCTCATTTTCAAATAATTCATCAATTTTTTTTTGCTGATTCTCCAGTTCATCCTTTTGGTGAAGCAGGCTTTCTCTTTCCTTTTTTATCTCACCAAGTTCGCCATTTTTGGTTTCATATTCCTCGTGAAGGGTAGATAATGAATCCTGAAGGTCCTTTATTTCGATTGAAAGCATATTGCCTCTAAGGCGATTATTCTCCTTTGATAGAAATTGATATCTTAGAAAGCGATTTCTTTCTCTTTCAAGATCTTCCACTCTAGCTTTGACTTCACCAATCTTTGCCATGGCAATTTTCAAGTTCAGATCTGCTTGCTCAAGTTGAATCTTTGCGCTCTCTTTCTTATCGTCATAAACCTTAACCCCGATCAAGTCCTCGATAACTTGTCTTCTCTCATCAGGAGTTATTTCAGACAATCTAGTAACAGATTGTTGAGGGATTATATTGTATCCCGATACACGTATATTTGCTGAAGAGAGCAATTCCATCAGATTTTTTCTTGAGAGTCTTTTACCATTTACTCTATAGATGCCCTCTCCGCTTTTTTGAAATTCTCTGGAAATAGAAACAACATCGGCGTCCAGTGGGATGCGTCGATCCTCGTTATTGAATTGAATCAAAACATATGCAGATTTCCTATGATCGCTCGCAGGAGTTTGCGATATTACATCAGAAATCGTTGTACCTCTCAATTCTTTTGGGCTCAATTCGCCAAAAGCGAATTTCACGGCATCCAATATGTTCGATTTGCCAGAACCATTTGGACCTGTTATGACGTTAAAACCTTCTTCGATATTGAGTACTGCCCTCTTATCAAAAGTCTTGAAATTCCTCAGTTCTATCTTTTTAATGAAAACCATATGATCTTCAACTAGCGCGCGCGCTAATTAACAAAATTCTCAAATTATTGCATAAATAAGCTTAGAGAAGGAGATGTAAGTTGATCTTTTATTTAAATTTAATAACATGAATCAGTATTTCAAGCGAGAAAATGAATAACTTTTTTTTATAAAAATATTGCAATTTAAGAATGCAAAACTTTTGGGAAGTTATAGCCCAAATTTTCTAACTCTCTTTTGATAAGTTCTAATGGCGCGTAATAAGTCAATTTTCCTGAAATCCGGCCAAAATACGTCCAAGAAGCAAAGTTCGCTGTACGCAGATTGCCAGAGTAAGAATCCGCTTAACCTCTCCTCTCCGGAGGTCCTTATGATCAAGTCAGGATAGGGATTTGGTAGATGTGCGGTGTATAAATATTTTCTGAAGAGCTCCTCATCGATCTCTTTTAGTGATATCTTTCTTTCTTTTATTTCTTGGGCAATTTTACGCGTAGCGTCAACTATCTCAGTCCTGCCGCCATATGCAATTGCAATATTGAGATAGTAGTCAGAGTAATCCATTGTGGACTCTTCCACTCCATACAATATTTCTTGTAGAGTTTTTGGAAGAATGCTTATCTTGCCCAAGGCTTTTATTCTTACTCTATTTTTATGAACTCTCTCATCTTTTATGAGTTTCACTATTTCTTCTTCTATTATTTTGAGTGTATTTTTGACCTCTCTCTTCGGCCTTCCAAAATTCTCATGTGAGAAGACATAGACGGTAATCGTTTTGATGCCTAAATCAAAACACCATTCTAAGAATTTCTCTCCTGCCTTAACCCCGTATTTGTGACCTTCCATACGGGGTAAAGATCTCTCGGTAGCCCATCTCCTATTTCCGTCAAGAATAACTGCTATATGTCCAGGCATCTCTTCTTTTTTCAATTGCCTCAATAACCATTCTTCATAAATTTTGTAAACGCCGATTGATCTTAGGAAATTGGATAACAAGGTTATTTCAGCTACTAAATCTTAATATCTATTCAGACGACGAACAGGTGCACTCCTTTCTTTTAGATAGAGTTTCCATACTTTGTAATATCTTTTTTAGAATTTCCAAAGTTTTTTCAATTTTGTTCGGTCCTTTATCAACCCTCCCTCTTAAATCGTCAGCTTTGCTGTATACTATGCCCAAGGATCCATAGCACATCCCCAGCTCTCTCGATAGGAAGATTTCTGGAGATATATCCATATTTACAATATTGCAACCTAGTTTTGTATACATATTCCTTTCAGCAAATGTTTCAAATCTTGATTCTCCCACGCAAGACACAATTTCTTTATCCCATCTTCTTTTTGATAATGATTTGGATGATTTGTTGAAATGTTTTCTCAATTCAAGGCAGAACGGTTTGCTTAAGTCCACTTGAATGATCAACAATTTATCGTAAAATGTTTGAGAAAGATCTTTTGCGAAATCTATTAGATCGATAGGTATTACTAAATCGCCAATAGAGAATTTTTTGGTCAAGGCTCTAAAGTAGTTCAATGATATTATTCTCTCTACCCCAATTTTATTCAAGCCCCAAATATTTGCTCTATAATTTAATCTTCGTAAAGGAGTCTCATATTCGACTTCTCGCCTCTGTAGATATACGATCTCTGTATCTCTTAATTTACATAAGACCATACTCATTGAGGGCCCAAAAGGAGTCCCGATTTTTATATCCTCTTTCTCTGAAAAAATATCATCAACCTTGAAATCACTTAATATTGCCAAGTAAGGTCGGCGTACCATAATGTTTCCCTCATGGAGTTTAAACCCTTAAATATTCTGGCCTTTTAAAAAAAATAATTCTAGCGCGCTCTTTAGTATTCTATCTCAATATCTTATACATTACTCTTCTGGAAATTTCCCGTTCTCTAGCAAAATCTTAAGCTCTTCTAGCGTGACTTTCTTCTCTTTTTTAAATTTTTGTAGCGCGGAGCTCACTGATCTCATCTTATGTAATTCTTCTTTTTCCGCTGATCTTTTCCTAGAAATCTCGTGAAGTTTTTTCTTTAATTCTCTTGCTTCTTCTATTTGTTGAATGTATTCGCTATGAACTTGAAATAATTTTTCCAAATATTCCTTATGGTTTTTATGGGCATGCTCCGATTCTTTCTTAAATTCTTCAGCTTTTGAATAAAGTCTCAACATTTCATTATGATGAGCGGAACTTTGATTAGACAATTCGACTTGCGTTTCATATGAAGATTTCATCTCTGATTTAAAGGAGTCTATTTCCGCCCTAATTCCAGAAATCTCGCTCTTTAAATTATTGACTTTGCGATATTCCACTAGTTTCATTTCGATATCTTTAATTCGCCCAATAATTTTTTCCTCCTTTTGTTTAGACAAAGGTTTCGTTTGCACTATCCACTACAATTTATCATTCTCTGTCTTTAATTCTAGAACGTTTCTAGGGATTTGCTGTTGCGTTTCGGCCATTGAGGACATAATGGTATTGATCTTCGCTCGATTTTCTAGAACTCTCTTGTTTATTCCTTCTCTTTTCTGTTTTAATCTTTGGACTCTCTGGTTTATTTCATTTCTCCTACTCTTTAGATCGCTTACTTCATCTTTTAATCTTTTAGATTGTTCGGCTAATTTGTTTCTTTCATTTAGCCATTTTTTTGCTTCCTCTCTTAGAGCTTTTCTAGATTCGCTGAGTTTAGATATTTTCTCTTCGACTTGCTTGATTTTATTTCTTAGAGCTTCTTCTTGCATATGCTCTTCCCGCATCTTTTATTTGTAATTGAGCGAGATATTAGAAAGGTCATATTGAAGAATTTATCCCAGGATTTTACCCGCTTTATTTTTATTTCTAGGTATCCAGTTGAACTTTACTTCTCTACCTTCGCATAATTTCCATGCCTCTTCTGCTAATTGTCTCAATTGATCATTTCTTATGCTGTACTCATGCGTAAGTTGCTTTACAACCAATTCGCTATCGGATAGGATCTCGATATTCTTATCCCCGATATCACGTAATGCGGTGACTACAGCCTTATATTCTGCTTGATTGTTGGTTAACCCTTTCTCTTCTAGGATTTTGGGAGCCTTTCCTTCCACAACGTAGCAATATTTGCCAGTTTTTCCAGAACCATCTACGTAGATTCTCATGATTAAGGGATAATAAGAGAATGAAAATGGTAGAATAATATTGCGCTTTCTATCGATTTTTCGGCCTTTTCTATAATGATCTTGGAATTATCTATGTAAAGCGCTAGCTCATCTCCAATTAAGTCCTAACGAGTGCGATCGCTAAGAGAAAGGGTAACTTCAATGACCTCTTCCTCAATTTCTTGAGATAAACTCCACTTGTGATGTTTTAGATTTACTCCAAATTTTGAGGTACTTTAGAAAGAGGCAATATGCTAGAGGAAGATGTGGTGTGATAAGCGAACATAAATAGGTATTGCTTTTTTTAAATGCTCGCGCTAATGGCATCTTTGTTCGTAAGAAATATTAGGATTAGTATCCAAGAAGAAATTGTGTCTCCTAGAATTATTACTCATGTGGATTTAGATGCATTCTTCGCTTCTGTAGAAGAGCGAGAGCACCCAAAGTATAAGGGTAAACCAGTGGTTATAGGGGCAGACCCTAAAGAAGGTATAGGACGTGGTGTCGTAAGCACATGTAACTATGAAGCCAGGAAGTTCGGAGTACACTCTGCTATGCCTATATCAAGAGCTTGGCAACTATGCCGAGACGCCATATTCCTGCCAGTAAATAGGGAGTTGTATGAAAGGGTTTCATCCAGCATCATGGATATTCTCAGATCTTATGCTGACAAGTTCCAGCAGGCAGGGATCGATGAAGCTTTCTTGGATGTGAGTAATAGGGCCAGAGATTACAAAGAAGCGGTGAGACTTGCTAAGAGGATAAAGGAAGAAGTCTTGGAGAAGGAGGGATTGACCTGCTCAATCGGTATTGGACCGAATAAACTGGTGGCTAAGATCGCCAGCGACTACCAGAAGCCGGATGGATTGACAGTGGTGGAGGAGGATGCCAAGGATTTTTTAGCTCCATTGGAGGTCAATAAGCTCTGGGGCATCGGTGAAAAGACCAAACGTAGGTTGAATGAAATGGGAATAAGAACGGTAGGTGAATTGGCCACACATGATGCTGCCCGACTCAAAGAAGAGTTTGGGGCATTCGGGATCGAATTCCATCAGATGGCCCAAGGCATCGACAGTTCTGAAGTAATCGAACACAGGCAACCCAAATCTTTCAGCAGAGAACACACCTTTGATAATGATGCCTTTGACGCAGAACTCATTCACGCCACGGTTGACGGACTCTCTGAGGAAGTCATAAAAGATTTGGGTGAGCACGGTTACACCTTCAGAACTTTGACCATAAAAGTCCGCTATGGAGACTTTGAGACACACACTCGCTCCAAGTCATTTCCTCATCCTATAATGAAGATTGCTCCTGTAAAAGAAAGTACGCGTAGACTCTTGGTTCCATTTCTTCGATCCAATAAGGGCATCAGGCTAGTAGGAGTTAGGGTATCTAACCTGAAATCTAAGGTCCGACAGAAAACTCTTGAAGAGTGAAGAGATCGATTATTTGATTAGCGCGTTATCACAAGCTAGTGTCAACAAAAGCGTTAAAAAAAGGGGATTTACGGCACGCGCACTATTCCATTAAGGTATATTATACATAAAAGTATTTTAAGAATGAAGTTTAGTCGTTCTACGTTAGGCTAATCTTCTTTATTCAATGTAATCTCCATTGTCGAAACGGCCCTTGGCTTCCCCTCTTCGCTTGATATTTCCTCGGTTCCTATCGAAACTTTGCTGACCTTCAAATTTTCTACAAATCTGCGCTTGACTATTTCAGCAACATCTACTGCAGTCGTTATTGCTCTTCCTCTTGCTTTAAGAACGACTTCTTTTACGTTTCCTGAACCCAATAGAGTTATTATGGCCAGTACGTAATTCATAACGGGTTTGTTGCCAATAAAAACTGTATTTGCATCCTTAGACAAGTTGCTTTCAACCTCCTTCTTAGCGGAATAGTATGGAAACGAGTATGCTCCTCGCTTAATATTAAAGTCTATCTGTTGAGACTAATTAAAATTATTCTTTTCAAAAATAGTGCCTTAAATCATGCTTCAATAGAATTTATTTGCAGAAATCATGCTTAAATAGAAATTCCTATTAAGTCCTATTCCAAATTGAGCTTAGAAGGGAGGATCATGAAAGAAAGTTGTTTGTCTAATGCCGCTGTGCATAAATTACTTGAGTTAGCTGGGGCAGAGAGAGTGGGTGACGATGCTGTAGAGGAATTAAGGAAGGTACTTGAGGAAATTGCAATTTATATTGGGAAAGATGCTGTTGAACTTGCATCGCATGCTAGGAGAAGAACTGTTAAGTTAATTGATATTAATCTTGCAACTAAAAGACTTAAACTTCATTCGTTCACAAACACAAATTTTCCAGAATAGTAAATTTGAATATGTTCCGGTAGTATAATGCTCGCTCATTAGTGCGTGCTATACTTGTTAACTAGTTAAGAAATCCGCTATGTTTTCAATCAAACGATAATTATCAAATGTATAGCAGTAAGGCTCAATTAAGAAAGTCAGGTCTCCAAGGGCCAAAATTCCTTTATCGAGGAGAAAAGCATAAGATGAGTATTCACACGCTTTTTCGCTTTCGGTACTGAATATTAAAGAATGCTTGTCACTTTCTGATTCAATTTTGCTGCTATCTGAAAGAATTTGTGTCGCTGTGTAAAAAACTACTTTATCCAATCCTCTCGTTATTGCATTTTCATCGAATTCATCTATGATTATATTTCTATAATTCCCAAAAAAATTATCCATACTATATAGATAACCCGTACCAAATACCAAACCAAAGTCTCCAGATAGACTGTTAATATAGCTCGAGGAATATCTTGACGGATCGTTTATCAGAAGCAGTTTGCCACCAGATTCTATGTATTCCTTAATTGAGTTTATCTCTTCTTCAGAGAAATGCATCTGAGGGTTAATTATGATCAGAGCTTTAGTTTTATTCAACATTGAATCCAATTCTTCTGAAGAATCCAAAAATCTGAACGAATGCGCCCGTGAGGAAACTTCATAGAGAAGAATATTCAATTCCCATTGTGCAAATGCATTGTTATGGGAAACATCCACAAGAATAAAATCTCTAATTGGCGTTTGCTCTGATTTTGCACTCTCAATTGGCCAAGAGGTAGAACGTGTGCTTACATCGTAGTTGATTTCTGGATTGGCATATATATAATAGAATGCGGGGGGAACATGTAGTTTCATAAGCTTATCTAAAGTTAAGCCGGAACGATCATAAGCAAGATTTGAGCTAGCTATGAACGGTTCTTCGACCATATCGTTAATGACTACTGTTGAGTATCTACTTATTTTACCCAGCTCTGCTGCCTTTACAATAGCATCTTGGCTTGATCCTATTCCATCAATTAAACCATTCTCGAGAGCTTGTTTTCCCAGATACATCAATCCTTTAGAAAGTTCAGTTCTTGATACATTAAGCGAGCCTTCTCTTTGTAGTTCCACCGCATTTAAAAATTCATCTAAAATCGATTGGACTTCGAATGGAAAAAGCGATTCTGAGACTCCCCTCTGCTTATACGGCCCTGTTTCCAAAACATTTTCAAGGGGCTCTGGTTTCGCAGGGAGTGTAGCAATCACCCCAATATTTCCAATCCTTGCTGCCGGTAATGCGTAAATATAATCGGCAGATAAAGCAATATAGTAGGCTCCTGAAACGCCCAAGCCATTGATGCATGCTACAATAGGCTTCCTCTCACGCAAATCCAATAGGTTCATATAGATATCTTGGGTAGTTGTCACATATCCGCCAGGACTGTCTATTCTTAAGATGATGGCCTTTATTGATTCGTTATCTCTTGAGAATTTCACCATATCTGTTATGAATTTATATTTCTCATAAGATGTGATAGGTCCTTGTATGTCAATTATCCCTATGTTATTTTGGGGGTAAAAAACAGTTACGAGGGCTAATGTAGCAATTGCTCCAAATAAAAGCAATAAAATTAAGAAAAGGCCTACGTACCATTTATTAAAAGATATCTTTTTGGAAAATACAGATCCCTTAACGCGCGAGTGAGTCGAATTAATTTCTGGCAACTCTTGTTCAGAAAAATTATTGTAGACCAAACATATAAATTGGGTCCTATATGTAGGGCATATACCTTAAATAATTAATGCAATCTCGCACGAGCATTAATAAACAACTCATTTTTAGTTCAATCATAATATCAATAAATTTTTAATCCGAATTTATGTTATTGAGTAAGAGGATTTTGGGATGCCGCGAGTTATTCATTTTGAGATCAGTTCCAATGACCCTGAAAGGGCCAAAAAATTTTACCAAGATACCTTTGGATGGAAGATAGAGAAATGGGAAGGGCCGGTCGATTACTGGCTCATCACAACAGGTGAAAAGGGGGAACTTGGAATTGATGGCGCGATAAAAAAAAGAGAAAGAGAACAACAAGATAGCATCACGAACACTATCGAGGTCCCCTCCATTGACTAGTTCATGAAAAAGGTTGAGCAGAATGGAGGGAAAGTACTGATGTCTAAAATGTCCATTCCTGGTGTTGGATATCATACCTGCTGTCAAGATCCCGAAGGAAATATCTTCGGCATTATGGAATCTGATGAGAATGCTCGATAGATAACACATGCAACTATTATGCAAGTGATCTCTCTGCACATAGATATTATATCCTAAATCTCAACTAGTTTTATTTTAGGTGAAGAAATGCAACGAACATCATAGCGAACCATCCTCATATAATACCTATGGCGACAGCAACCCTCAGGGGGCGAATCAAGGTTCTT
>CAYFUV010000111.1:0-2512 GCA_964346435.1 uncultured Candidatus Bathyarchaeia archaeon
ACCATAACTAGATACCATAACTACATCCATATCCAAATCCAAATTACTCCGAGATTATAATGTATACATTGTATACAATGATAAAATTGGTTCCAATATTGGTTCCAATATTGGTTCCATTTTTACATCCATATCTACATCCAATTTGCTCTGAGACTAGAATGTGTACATTGTGTACAATGTGTATACATTGTTAACAATGTGTTGACAATAATATGAGATTACTCTGAGATTACTCTGAGAATAGAAAGTGATGTAAATAGCTTAGCTTAGGATGAAAATTAAAACTTTGAATATTGCTTTAGTTTAGTTTACATTATTCATCTAGATTAATCTAGTATATACTAGCGCGTGATAGAAAAGAATACTATTCATTCAAGTTTGTCGCTGATTTTGTTAATTTCCCTTCTAAGGCTAAGTATTGCAGTTCCTGCAAGACCTATGATTAAACCGAAAAAGCTAGACAGCCCAATTGTAACCAACAATACCGCTAAACGCGCTTGATCAAAGTAAGTCGGCAACATCGCTCTAGTATTTTCAAGATTGGTTTGTATGCCACTTAAAGTTGCTTTAATATCTTCTATTACTAAATTTATGCTGCTTATGGTAGCATTAATGTTCTGAACTTCGGAGAGTCCCCATTGAACCTGGTCTCCGATATTTAAGATTGCATCGGCAGCGCCTCCAAAAGGACGCCAACCAAAAATGTTAATATTCAAAGCATTCCCCAAGTCCGTTGCCGTTGTTCCAAGCTCCATCAAGGTTCTAGTGGCTTCTTCAGTTATCTGCGAAGCGCTTGCCAAGGACGGTTCTACAGCAGCTATAGCGTTTCTTGTGCTTTGAAGCATCGAAATAGCTGAAGACAAATAAGAATCTGCTACCGGTTCAAAGTCAGTGATTACCTTTTCTGCAGTCAGGTAAATGAAAACACCAGCAACAGCGACTATCATTCCAATTATCAAAAGCACTACTGAAACAGACAGAGCCAACTTCATCCGAACGCGAGGTATTTTAAACCTCTTCATCCTAAAACGCCAAGCATTTTTTAGTTGCTTAATTGCGGATATAAGTTTTTATGAAGCGTTTTTTTCAGTTTCACAATTATTAAGAAATGAAACTGATAAATTGCAACCTAGAATAATAGATATAGTTTGATAGCGATGAGAAAACGAGTTTCTTCATTAATTAATCAGAAGGGAAAATGGGTAAAGTATTTAGAAATTCCAGAAGAACTCTGGAAAAGATGCATTCAGGAAACAAACGATGGAATATGGACATTGTTGGAATCTGCCAAAAAATTACTTGAGAGCGGAGGTGATGAAGCCATATGTGCGGGACTTTACACTTATGCAATAGAAGAGTATGGAAAGCTCTTGTTACTAAGAGAGTATAATCCCTCAGATGGAAAAGTGAAAATTGAATTTAGAGATATTTTCAGAAGGCACGATAAGAAATTTAAGACCGCAATCGAGAACCTCCCGCGTGAGTGCACGATTCTGCACAGGGGCATCTTTGACCCTAAAGTTTTTGACCGTAGGATTTTTGACACAGAAGATGTTATCGCGGACTTAGAAGCAAGAACGTCAGCTTTTTATTGCGACTTCGTAGACTCCGGAGATGCTATAAAACCTGTTCCCTCTGTTGAAGAAACACTACTTAGGAAAGCTATAGACAGTTTTCTACCATTTGTGGAATGAAATAAATTTTGTAGTGTGCGCGCGTTTTGATTTTAAGACTAACGGAGTTGTTGACTTTAACCACATTGGACCAAATAGGCCAAATATTAAGAACAATACTAAGATTAGCAAAGGGGACTATAGCTGATTAAAAAATTCATGTTTGATACGAATATTTTTAACCACATCATTGAAGGAAAAATTATACTGGAACAGACCGAGAATGTTCATCAATATTTTATTACCCATATTCAACAAGACGAATTGAATGCAACCAAGAATATTGAAAAAAAGCAGGAATTGCTTAACATCTTCAAAATTGTGGAACAGATTCTCATTCCTACAGAATCAGCTCTCTGGGAAATTTCAGATTGGGATTCCTCCAAATGGAACGAGAAAATAGGATTATATAACAAGGTTCTCATGCAACTTGAAAAAGAAAAGCCACATCATCGTGGAAATAAAAAAGACGCTTTAATCGGAGAAACTGCAATAAAAACTAGTACTATTCTAATTACTGATGATAATGCGTTGAGAAAAACAGTCACGAAGCTAGGTGGAAGAGCAATGAGTCTGAACGATTTCTTACAGGAAATTAAACATGAGTAATGAAATTTACTAGGGAAATTTTTTTATCCGCTCGAAAGTAATGAGTTTACTGAGCCGTCGTGCTCTTATTTCAGGATTTCTTCATTAGAAGATAAGTTATTCATCCTCTGAAGGTTGAAATATCAGAGTTACTCGGACGGCGCCGAATTATAAACTATGTAATGTATAACCTATGTTTGGTCTCCTGAATCTTATTTTCTATCTGGAAATTACTTCAGAAATGCTTA
>CAYFUV010000112.1:0-3009 GCA_964346435.1 uncultured Candidatus Bathyarchaeia archaeon
TCTGCCATTTTCAATGGCTATGCTACAGTCAACTATTTCCTTTTTCAAGTAAGCCTTAACGTTTGTTAAAACGGAATCAACAATCAAGTTAAACGCGCTCTTATTTGAATAAGGGGGGACAAATTGCTACCTTTTATAGGTAGGTTTATATTCGGGAAAAAACCTTTTAAATTTAACGAGGAAGCAAACGTTGAATGATCCAGTTGAAGACTGGTTGAGTTCAGTATCATATTCCCACAGTCAATCAAAATCTACCGAACAGAATTATAAAAGAATTTGGGAGCGATACTCTAAGTCAATCGGCATGACAGATGAAGCAATTATCGCGGATTACGAGAACTCCAACGATAGAAACTTCAAGCGAAAACACGCCGGACTAATAAGATCCTGGATCGCAGATCTACTAAAAGAGGGCTTAGCCAAATCCAGCGTTAAAATGATGGTTTTTTCAGTAAAAAGTTTCTACAAATACAACGACTTACCCTTAGGTCATATTCCTCAAGCTAAGAGTGAAATCGTTTATCACAATAGAGACATCATAAGAGAAGAAATCGTTCAAATCATGGCGTTAGTAAAACCACGCGAGAAAGCCTTTTTTGCAGTTATGGCACAAAGCGGACTCAGACCACACACCATAAAACAACTTCAATTAAAGCATTTGGAGGACTTCGCCAAAATTCCCTGCAAAATTGAGGTTCCCAAAGAATTAGCTAAAGGCAAGTATGGCAGCTACGTTACCTTCATCGGTTCAGACGCAATAAAATATCTCAAGCAATATCTAGCTACAAGAGAAAATCTCAGTCCTGAAAGCCTTTTATTCTGTTCACATACGGATCCGAAGAAAGGCGTGAATGTAAGAGATATGAGTCGAGCTTTCAGATTAGCTGCAAGAAAACTTGAGAGAAGTGGAGCAATAAATTTTGAAGTTAGAAAAGGAAAACCTAGCGAACTTAGATTATACAATCTTAGGAAGTTTTTCCGCAAATATGCTCATCAAATGGGTTTTGAGAATGTGAATTATTTGATGGGGCACACAGTTAGAGGTTCAGATGCTAATTATAAACCTCAAGACCCCGAGTTTTATAGAGAGCTTTACGTGGAGAATGCAATGCCTTTCTTGAGACTTGAAACACCAACACCAACAGAAACAACAGAAATAATAGAAACACTTAGACAACAGCACCAAAAAGAAATGGAAGCCATAAAAGCACAATATGAAAAACGATTGGAAAAAATAGAAAGTGTAATTTTTCCTAAAGTAAGAGTAATAACCGATTGGAAAGCAGAGGTTAAAAGAATCGAAGAATGGATGGAAAAACACCCAGAAGAAGTTAAACGAGACCAAGAACGATATGAACAAGATATCGAAGAAATTGATGCATGGAAAAAAGCAATGATTGAAGACCCAGAAGCAGTTGCAACATACATCCAAGAGATAGACAATAAACTAAAATTCATCAAATACCTGTTTCAAAAACGCAAAGAAACATAACCTTTCAATAAACAGCGCGCGCTATCCTTACAGAATTTTCTCAAGATATGACAGTAGATACTCAAGTCGCTTTTTTATTATTCAGGTCTGTACTAAATTTTTTATAGTTAAAGAATTATAGGAAATAATTAGAGGAGGAGTCAGTTATGCAATTCTTAAAAAAAAATCGACTAAGAAGATTATTTTTTTCGGTTTTTATTCTGTTTATTATGGTCTTTTTTGTTGCTCAAGTGCAAGCCTCGGCTGTATTGGAAGTGCAAGAAGGAACTGATGAAAGGCTTTTTAGATTTGGGGAAGGAGAATCTCCTGCATTAATTACTTTTCGTCTCAGAGAGACAGCGGGAGAAAGTGATGCTCTTATAACAATATACTCCACTAATCCAACTGATAGCGAAACTACGAAGTTTATTGATGCGAACAAAGCAATTAGCATATTCTACAATGATACATTGGATGCAACAAAAGAATTTACATTGAATAAGAGTAAAATGGTAAAGATCGACGCAGTGATTAACACGACAGATGTTGATCCTGGTACATACAACGGTAAAATTATAATAAGTTATGTTAACGCTTCAAGCATTGAGATACCCTACAAAATTCAAATAAGAGGTCCAATTCTTTGGGCTTTTATTGTAAATTGTATTGGAGTGTCTATAGGCTTTGTAGGGACACTTCTTGGCATACAAATAGATACGTCTGAAATCATCAAAACTGAAAATAGCCAAACTGAAAAAAAAGGCATTATTAATAGAATTAGACAAGGTCTTAATACAATAAGACTAAGTTACCAAATTCAAACTTCTCCACAAAATCTGAATAAAACCATAGCCGTTTGGGCAACAAGGCTAATTCTTTTGGCGATTGCTATTGTCTTATCGTTCGTTGCATTTTATCCTCAGATATATGATTTCGGTGCTCAACTATACCTCGATTATGCTACAGCATTTACTTTTGGTTTAGCACAATGGGGTATATCTGATTTTGGGGGAAAGATCGCAAGAAAAGCTTGATCCAAAAAGAGCAACTGAGACCCATTCTCGGTTAGGTATTGAACACGTTAAGGCTCGCCCCGCCTTCGCGTGGCTCGTTCCCACGTTCCAGCTAATCGAAGGAGGAAACCCTCGCCTCACACTCCGCCAAGTTTCCTTTAGAAACGGAGATATCCTCCCTCATGCAATCCATTCGGTCGTCATAACCTCGCTTCCGAGCCTCTCTTAGGCAACCGCCCTCAGAAGCTTCGGGAGAGAGGACTTCAGGTTTCCCCTACCGTACCGCCTTCCTCCACCGCTCCGCTATAAAAGATGTTGGCATGAACCAATCCTCCTAGTTTAGCCTTTAGCGCGCCAACAACAATATTTAGCTAATTAACGTTAGGATGGTTATGTGATTTGAATACTCTTGTAGATGAGAAATTATGGCAAGTGTTTGTGCCCTTTGCAAAGAAAAAAAGAAACTTAGGAAAAGTCATCTGATACCTAGTTTTGTTGGAAAATGGTTAAAAAATACATCTGGAA
>CAYFUV010000113.1:0-2214 GCA_964346435.1 uncultured Candidatus Bathyarchaeia archaeon
ATAATCCATTTTGCTGAACCTCTATAGAATCTACGTTCATTATTTTCTGGCATTATAGAACAACATGTTGCTCTGACCGACAAATTACTTAACTGCTGAAAATGATACATCTAGAAGCTCATTCTTGTCTCTGACGCAGAATGATAGCGAATGAAAACTAGAGTAAAGCAGTGTCTCTAGCTATCAATCAACAATATCTGTCTCCATATGGATATTGCCCTTACGGTTTCGCTGGAAAAAACAGTTATCCACACGGTATAGAAGACCGGCTAATTGCAAGGTGCTGAAATAATGACATTAAAGAATCTACTTAATGAGGGTACAGATGTATTGAAATAGCCGTCACGCAATATAAGAATTGCACTTAAAATTACGTGATTTCGATAGTTGGCAGCAAAGAAAGATAAAATTTATCATGAAAGACGTAAGACTCCCCGGCTCCTTGTTTTTGGTTATCCTTCGAAAGCTCCTCAAGTAGGGGGCTTACTCTGGTCAAAACGGATCTCAGACTCAATTAGTAAGTTAGGAGTAATCGAGATCAGGAATGTAAGCAGCGAACGGTCTATCAAAGCCAAACTCGACTCTTGTAATATTGTAAGGAACATCATACCTTGTTTGATAAAGGATTTTTATGACGCGGTCCGCGGCCTTTTGACACTGCCCCGAATAGCGTTGTTGGATAGCTGGGGTGAGGCAAGCATAATCCTTTGGGTCCTTCTTAGGATTTTTCAGCCACATACAAGGGTGGTAATAGTCTTTCACCATTATGAACCGAGAATACTGCCAGATCGACTTTCAGAGATAGAATCTCGTTTTAACAGAGCAGTTGGGAAGTGGTATAACTCAATCATAGAAAAATTAACTCATGTTATGATTAGAGATTCAGATATGATATTAACAGTCAGTCGCACATCGGCTAGACAACTCCGCTCATTATACGGTATAACCACTAACGATATCGAGAAAAAACAAGAGGAAGAAAAAGAAAGAGAGTATTATAATGCACATCCTGGCTCTAGCAAAATACGAATAGTTGGCACGGGCGTAGATAGACTTGCTATTCATACAGGCACTCAAAAGGATATAGATTTTTTTTGCATTGGACGAGTTGAAAAACTCGATGGTATCGATAAGATCTGGTCTGCTTTAAGGAAGCTTCGCCCGGATGCTAACTTTGTCATGATAGGTAGAGCTTCTTTAACAGAAAAAAATCATCTCAAGTCCATAGGCATAGACCATAAAGGAGAAGTGACTGATAAAGTAAAACTTGAACTGTACTCAAGAGCCAAGGTATTTCTCTTTCCATCAAGTAGAGAGGGATTTGGAATAGCACTAGCTGAGAGTCTGCAGCTAGGCATGGCTGCGGTAATATGGAGATTGCCTGTGTTTGAGGAACTTTATGCAGAAAGTATAATGGCAAAGCAAGGAAGGATCGTATTAATAGAGAGGGGGAATTACAAATTGTTTGCATATGAGGCACTAAGAGCCTTAGATTCGTATAATAAGAGAAACGGAATAATACCAGCGCAGCCATCGTTGTCGTCGTCATCATTATCAACTATAACATCATCATCATCTTCCTCTCCTTATTCGACTGAGGGCAAAAAAACAGCAACAATATCGGTCTTGAAATTAAGAGAGGAAAAACAGGAAGAATATAGAAGCGAGACCTTGCAGAGTTGGGAAGACGTCGCACATAAGGTTGTAAAGGCATTATCTGAATTACTTTAGATAATACGCTGAAAGATCTTTTTTGATAAACTCAACGTTTTAATGCGTTATCTGATCTTTTTCTAAGCTCTTTTGATAATCAATCTGAGCCTTTAAGTTTGCAGAAAAGTACACATCTTGTTCAACCATCCTGCTCTATGGTGACAAAACCATCTATCTCTAGCAGGTCTTTTTCATGGGCCATTTCTTGTGCTTCTTTTGTCTCCCCATCTTCGTTCATGCATTTATTGTAAAATTCACACCATTTGCATTTGTAGTTACGCATGTATTCAGGAAGCCTTGGCAGTAGAGAGGCATCATTTTCTTCTAAGGCCTTGATAAAAAGATTCTTTCTTCTTACCATTTCATTTTTCAGCAGTTCCCTAGCAACGTCATCTTTTGGCAGCATCACTTGCCAGCTCTCGATGCCAACATCTTTGGCATTTGCAGGTCTGACAAAATAATCATTTCCTTCTGCATCCCGTCTTATCCATCGCAATTCCT
>CAYFUV010000114.1:0-8193 GCA_964346435.1 uncultured Candidatus Bathyarchaeia archaeon
GATTATGCCTTCCCTTCATTAGAATCGACTCTGGATAACCAATGATCTTGAGTGTGCGCTTAGTTAATTTTATTACCATCTGAAAATATAATAAAATCATTGCGAAATTAACGTTGGAGTATTGGAATTTTGAAGAAAAGGCAGGTAGATGGGTTTAATATTAAAGCAGGTCCCACAGCAAGTGGCATCCCAAGTGGCATCGAGCCCGTTGGTGGCGAAATTGTTCCAATCAATAAATTATCGCTCTTGTTAACACAATATTGGTTTTTAATTATGCTGCTGTTAATTCCTTTTGCCTTGCTACTCTATGCAAAACGTAGCATGGCCATGAAATTATTTTCTCCAATAATTACTCGTTTTCTTAAGTTCAAATATATATCTAGCCCTACTTCATAAGCGCATCAAAAGGTCACCGATAGTATTTCAGAAATTATTAGCATTCATGCCTTACGCCCTTACGAATTCTTATTTATATTAATCGATTTTCTTAATAGGCGTAAGCTAGTATTTAATAAATCATATGAGAATTCCTCATTCTCATCATTTTAGGAATAGCCTACGTAATAATTGATGCGGGGAGTGGGATTCGAACCCACGAAGGCCTACGCCACGAGGACCTGAACCTCGCCCCTTTGACCTGACTTGGGAATCCCCGCAAAAATGAACGATCTTAATGATTTTGCGTGTGGCGTGCAATAAAAGGCTTAGAAAATTATTCTTCTGTTCTCTCGTATGCGACACTTAAAAATATAAGAAGTAATGTTGCGATACCTGATCCAATAATAAGAAGTTTTAATAGTGCAAAAACCTCATCAGCAGACATCTTTTTTCCCTCAAAATAGACTTTTAAAATAATATTGCTACACGGCTTTAAATAAGCTCTTTCTTGGATCTCAATTTTTTCGTTATCAATCCGTATTTGCTATCCGGTAGTTCTTCCATTTCGTACTTATTCAGCGCCTCAGCGATCTTTTGCGCCATTAAATGGTAACACATCTCTTTCTCTTTTTCCATGACCCTGAAGTAATAATCATCGCAACTACAGAAATTTGTTTCAGAAAAAATTTGATACTTCTTTTTCCTTCCTTGAACTATCCAAATAATTCTTTTGCTTGGCTTGAAGATATATTTCTTTACCTTACCTTTATCGGTTAAATTAATGGCCTCTTTGAAACGTCTTTCGAAGTACTTTAGATGGTCAATATTTTCTTTTCTGGATATTTTACCTTTTGACCGCAATTCATTACATATTTCCACTAGAATTACGGATTCTTTTTTCCTTATGGCCATTTTTCATCTAGCATTACAATGCGTATGTACTTGAAGGACTCTTGATCAGATATTAAATCTAGCTATTTTAGGAAGCAGAATTTAATATTTTTTTATTTTATGGATTAAATGCAAATAAGCCATTTCTTAGAAATTCATAAGAATAAATAAGAACGAATGCATCGTTAGTGTAGGCTACTAAAATAGTTATTTATTTGGGGCTTCGTTCCAAAAAAAATAGTGTATTGGGAAAAAAAGATTAAAATTTTTCACTATAAATTGCGCGATCGCCAGCTTAATTACTAATATTCAGAAGATATTTTTGGATTTATTAAAAAAATAGTATTATAGATTCTGTAAGTTACAGCATTTTACAATATCTAATTCTATGCGCCAACACGAACCTTGTACCCGCACATTGGGCAAGTCGTATAATACTGCTCTGATCCTGCGTGCTCCCATTCATGCTTACAGAAGGGGCAATTCAGGTCCGTTTTTTTCACCTCCTTATATTCTCAAGAGACTATCGAGAAATCATTAATTTGAAAATTCCATAAGAAGGTCTGATTTGGAATTTTAAGCTAAAAATACTTTTCAATAAAACCTTAATATTTTGGGAATATTTAAGATTAGCGAGTAAACAAGCTCTTAATCAACGATTTTGATAAAAGTTACATGTTTTGCTTTTATAAATCCTTATTTACGGAGATGAATAAATTGGCAATACCCGATCTTAATATGATTCTTCAGCTCATAATCCTTGCAACTCTCTTGATCGGCATCTATTATGTAAAGAGGATTAAGAAAAACTTCGTCAAACATCGATTATTCATGGGCGGAGCTATAATCCTAAATGTGGTCTCTATTTTTCTCATCATGGGGTCTTCTTTCTTGGTGTTTCTCCCCTATATGATTAAGGAATTTTACGAAATTACCTCGTTTACTACCTTGATTCATGGAATAACGGGAAGCCTAGGGATTATACTAGGTTTAGTTTTTCTATTCAAACACCCTAGAAATCTTCGTTTGTGGATGAAGGTAACAGTCACGCTCTGGATAATTGCTTTACTTCTTGGAATTGCTTTCTATGTGAACTTTTACATGCTCTAACATTGAGAATTGGTTTCGTCTGTAAACATCATTTAACAATTAGCGTGCGCTGGTAACCACAAACTTATTTTGATTGATCAAACCGATCAAAAAATTATTAATGTACGCCTCATTGGACGCATGTATCATCTTGAAACAAACCTATTTCCCTTGACATAGAACCTGAGGTCTCTATCCATATCTCTCTTGACCCCAATCCTCTTAGAAGTCTCAATTTCAAATAATCTTTGGTCATCGGCAATTAGCACCTCGCTCTCCTTTGAAGCAACTAGAATACCATTTAAACTCCTGTCAATTTTCAAAGCTCTAGTTAATTTCCCAGGCCCACTTGCCAATTGATAGATGTCATTTACTCCTCTATTAAGCTTCATAATTTCTATGCCTTTGAGAGGCTCTAAAGCTCTTATGAGTACTGCACCTATTTTCTGAGGTTCGTGAGCCACTATATTAAACATCCAATAGTTATGTACGTTATAAATAAAGACTTTTGATGGCGCATCCCACATAAACCTATTATAATTTCTCATTCCATGAAAAGCTCTTGATGCTGGATCCTTTGTCCCATAGTAGGCTTCAGTCTCTACAATAATTCCTTCAACTATTTTTTCTTCTAATCTCCTTACGAGCCTCTTTCCTAACAGTCGCTTGGCCACAATTTCGGGATCTCTCTCATAAAAGTTCTTTTGCAGGATCTTCAAATTATGATCTCCATAAAGTTACCTTCAAGATCTTTCGATTGGATTTAAAAGATTCAATTTTTTTTATCACAGAATCCGATTATTGGTTTAGTTTTTCTCACCGAATCATTTTATATTTTCGGTTGGTAAAAATATGGAAAACGATGCTGTAGATTAGTATATGATAGGTGAATGAATGATGAATGAATTTTTTGAACTTAGTAAGAAGCTTAATGAGCATCTGAAACTCAATACTCTTCCGGTAGGTGTAAAACTGTTTAGAACTGTTGAAGAGATGAATAACTGCGTAAGAAGAAGACCAAATAATCCAATCGCTCTATGCCAAATGATTGGTCAATCTCGTTATATTGGAAGGACTTTGGGCGGTACCATGAATGAGTTGGATGCGTGTGCTTTGGGCGTAGCGATACTAGGATTTGTTGATTATCCTAAGGACATTTTAGATGGGATCAGATTCAAAGGACTTTATCATAAGGATGAAGAGGTTAGCAAAAAGGTTTTTTCTGAAACTCCAAGATTCAAAGTTGGGAGCTATGCGGGGATACTTACGTCTCCCTTACATAAATGTCCGGTGGATCCAGATTTGGTTATCTTCTTTGGGAACTCAGCTCAAATGTTGCGGCTGATACATGGATACGTATGGAGCTCGGGAGAGAGATTAACTTTCAGCTCGTCAGGAGAAGCAGCATGTGCAGATGCAATTATACCCACAATGAAAACAAGAAAACCCTCGCTAACGATCCCATGCAATGGAGCAAGAATCTTAAGCATAGTACAAGATTCAGAATTGATCATGAGCGTAGCTACTGAATCTCTCAATGCCATAATAGAAGGTATGAAAAGCACTCATAAAGGCGGAATACATTATCCTCCAACGTTTCAAATGACCTATGTGACTCCTCAGCCACCAGTATCTCACTTCATTGGAAGTAAGGGCCCAAAAGCGGCCGATAAATAATGAAAGCGCATTCATTAACGCTAATGATTACCAGGTAATTTGCACACGCGCTTAATTTTTATGTAAAATAAATAATTATTTTGAAAGAATACGCTTAGCTAATGATTGGTTAGTATTAATTATGAGCAAAGAAAAAAACGGATTTTGGAAACTAGTAAAGAATATTGAGTTATTGACAAAAAACAGAGAGATGAATAGGGAAAAGTGGTTATCGGAAGTTTTTCCAGAATGGGGAACTTATCTCAACGACGAAATAGAAAATATGGATGTGAAATCCGGAACCTTTGCTCTTTGGTGGTTTGGAGCCTGTTCATTCTATCTTAAGACGCATGGAAATGCAAACATTCTAGTGGATAACTATAGTGGGCCTTCTTTGGCAGCGGCATGGGAACCAGATACAAAAATTGGAGTTTTAAGGCAAACCGGTGCTAAAGACCAAGTTTGGCTCAGGCTCAATCCTCATGTCATAGATCCTTACGCATTCAAAAAAGTTGACGCGCTTGTTTCGTCTCACGACCATGTAGACCATTGCGATATCTACACAATAAAGCCTCTGATAGAAAACACTAATTGTATATTTATGGGCCCCCATAAGTCTTGTTTAAAATTTGCAGAATTTAGAGTGCCGAAAGATCGAATTGTAGAAATGAGTGTTGGAGATTCTCATAAGATAAAGGACTTGGAAATAATGGCTTTGGAATCGGCCGATATGACTGCTCTGTCGGAGGTAGACAACCCTATTGAAGGATTGAGCAAAGCAGCCTTGAACTATATCTTCAATACCCGAGTGGGAAATATCTACTACGCAGGTGATTCACATTATTCAAATATGTTCTTTAAGCATGGTAAGAAACATGAAATTGACTTGGCTCTGATCGCCTTCGGAGAAAATCCTGATGGGATGACCGATAAGATGACTTCATATGATGCTTATAGGGTTGCAAAAGCTTTACGAGCCAAAGTTCTTCTTCCCATTCACTACGATAATTGGTCGATCGTTCAAGGAGACCCGTATGAGTTAGAGAGGATAGTGCGAGAAAAAGCACCTTGGATTAAGACAGTGATTTTACAATGGGGAGGAAAATTCGAATATCCGACTGATATTGAAATCAAAAGATATAGGTATCCTAAACAAGAAGAGAAGTTCAGACCAGAGTACTCTTGGGAGTATGGGGGTAAAAGAAAATAATCGTAACCGATTCTCGTTAAGCTACGCACCAATAGGGAAAGCCATAGACATTAAAAAAATCCTTATTTGAGTATGGTATCAATGCCTGAGAAATTCGATTTGGCGGTCATAGGTGCCGGACCAGGGGGATATTCGGCTGCCATTCGAGCGGCTCAACTTGGAGCAAAACCCATTCTTATAGAGGAGAAGAAGATTGGAGGAACTTGTACAAACGTTGGCTGCATTCCAACGAAAATGTTATTGAAATTCATTGGACTATTGTCTGAAATAGAAAGAAATGAGAATTCTGGATTAAGGATTAACGAAGTTAAAGTAGACTTAGCCAGATTAATTCAAAGAAAAAACGAAGTTATAGACAATCTTGTTCAAGGAATTGAATTACTTCTAAGAAATAACAATGTAAGGACAATTTATGGAAAGGGAATCTTGACAAACGAAAAAAAAGTCGAAGTTAACCAAAAAAATAGAACAAAAAAGATTTTGGAAGTCGATAATATAATCATAGCAACAGGTTCAAAACCTATAAAACCGAACATTCCCGGTCTTGAAGGAAAAAAAATTTTTTTTGACGAAGATGCATCGGATATCGTTAAGGTTCCATCGACCCTTGCAATAGCTGGAGGAGGTCCGGAGGGCGTCGAATTTGCTTATATATACTCAAGACTTGGCTCTGAAGTAACGCTGCTAGAGATGATGCCTAGTATATTGCCCAGAGAGGATCAAGATATTGCAAAATATCTTCGACGCAGGATGGTTAAAAATGGCATAAAGATAGAAAACAATGCCGAAGTCATGGGTGTTGAAGACGCTGGAAACTATAAGAAAATTCGATACAAACTTAAAGGCGAAATTAAAGCTATTGAGACAGAAAAATTCCTAATCACGCTCGGTCGAAAGCCGGATATTGATAACATCGGATTAGATAAAGTGGGTGTTAAAACAGTTAATGGCAGAATTGAAGTGAATGAAAAAATGGAAACGAACGTCCCGAATATTTATGCCATCGGAGACGCAGTAGGGGGAGCCTATGCTCATGAGGCCATGGAAGGTGGAATTGTTGCTGCGGAGAATGCAATTAAGAGAGTGGAAAGAGGCAATTCAAAAATGGATAATAGAGTTATTCCAAGATGTTTTTTCACTATTCCTCAAATTGCAGCTGTGGGTCTCTCAGAGGAAGAGGCTAGAAATCAATATCCTGATGTCAGTATAGGAAAATTTTATTATGTTGCTAATGCCGCAGCACTAATAATTGGTGAAGATGATGGTTTTGTCAAGATAGTTGCTGACGATAATTCAAAACAAATACTGGGAGTGCACATCATCGGGCCTCATGCATCAGAATTGATCGCTGAGGCTGCACTGGCAATGAAGCTTGGAGCTACTTATGAGGATATTGTGAAGACAATACATTCGCATCCAACTCTTTCTGAATCACTCAAAGAAGCCGCAATGGATATTGAAGGGAAATCAATACATCGATTCAAAAGACGGTCTTAACAGGTATCGAACGCTTTTATCGCGTGAAGATTGAGCCATCAATGGATTCTTAAAGTTTAAATTGAAATCATCGTCAAAATAAGGACTATCTGATGGCAAAGGTGGGTTCGTAGTGTCAAAATATTTCACAAGCAGGAAAATTGCTTTGGTCTCAGTGTTTTCGGTAATATATCTTATTCTTCGTTTGTTACCCACTTTTCCAATGGTTGGAATGACAGGCATATTCTTCTCCTTATCCGATACTATAGCTCCAATATATGGAGTTCTACTAGGTCCTTATACGGGGCCTCTGAGTATCGTTATTGGGACCCTATTGGCTATAGGTCTAGGAAAACCACCAGTATTTCTAGGTCTAGATTTTCTCCCCGCTTTTATGAATGCCTTGGCGTTAGGACTTTTGGTAAGAAAAAAATGGTTAATGGTCATAGCCCTTAACTTCTTTCTTCTATTGGTCTTCAGTATACATCCTTATACATTGTTTTTTGTAAATACATCAGTCAGTGAAGTGGAATTCAGTTTTCCTTTTGCTTGGATGCATACTATTGCGTTCTTAGTTCTTTTATCCCCTTTATCAAGGCGTTCGGTTTTGTGGATTAAAGATCCGTCTACTAAACTTATGTGGGTGGGGACAACTATTCTATTCTTTATTGGTACTTTTATTCAACATCTAACAGGAAATATTTTATTTGAAACGATTCTTGGTATGTTTCTCAATATTATCCCCTATGCGGCCTTTCCAGCCATTTGGACTACTATTTTCTGGCTTTATCCAATTGAAAGGACTATCCTTATCATCGCTTCTAGTATTGTTGGCGTGATTATAATAAGAAGTATACGAGCAATGGGATTCAAAAATTTCATAACGATTGGAAATTAAGTGTCTCTCGATAAGTGCCAGATCATGGAATAATCTTTGTCCACGATTGTATTGCTTACGCATGACGCGAGTGAGATCTGCCTATACAAAAACAATATAAATTCTACACCACTATATCACTAACCGCGAGGTATTAAAAAATGTCTAAGAAGAGAATTATTGATGCGTCTGACGGAGGTCTTAACTTAGGACCGGATCGCGAGCTAACGAAAGAGATATGGTTAAGAGAAGCATTTCCAGAATGGAAAACACTATTGAATAAGGAAATAGAGGAAACGAAACTTAAGCCAAACACCTTCATGCTATGGTGGTTGGGAGGGGCCTCATGGTGGATGAAAACTGCGGGAGGAGCAGATATCTGCATTGACCAGTATGCGGGTTCCGGAGGGAGCTTAACTTACAACGAATTATCGAAAGATTCTGGCGTCGTAAGGATGTCTGGAGCATCTCAGATGAGCTGGATTAGGTGCATACCACACGTTCTAGATCCTTTTGAAGTGAAAAAATGCGATACGCATCTCTCTACACATATTCACGGAGATCACTGCGACTTTTATACGGTCAAAACTCTTCTAAAGCAAACAGACTGTAGGTT
>CAYFUV010000115.1:0-4589 GCA_964346435.1 uncultured Candidatus Bathyarchaeia archaeon
ATTCATCGAGTCTTTGAACGAAAAGTCTTTAACAGCTATTGAGAAGAGGATTCAAGACAGAGCTACAGAAATAAACGCTAAAAAAATTCGCCTAAATCAAGTTCAAGTTCAAAGGTTTCTACAATCGTCAACCAAAAAGAAGCTTGCGGCTTACTATACCAAACGAGTTGGTTTGAACCTGATGTCTAAATTCGTTTCTGAATATGGGAAAATCTATAACCCTCCATTGACATTATGTGATCCATTTCTCGGTTCTGGATTGACGCTCAGCGAGATTGTTAAACAAAATCCAGACTTAGACATAACTAAGGTGTGGGGTGTAGAGCCTCACCCTCTCTCCGCATTGGTTGCATATTCAGCTATTCTTCATGCGGTCAATGGGGATTTGGAAAAGGTTGAAGTTTTTGTAGGGGATGCATTCAAACTTGTGGCTTTTGAAAATTTCACTAAAAGAAATCTGCCTAAGCCAAATGTGATTCTGACAAACCCACCATTTACGAGATGGGAAATACTGAATAAAAATGAAAGGATATTCTTGGCTAAACTTTTTGACCGCCTCGGATATAGTAAGTATATTAGTCGTAAACAGATGAACTTGCAAGTATGGTCTCTCTTTCTTATGGACTACATACTAGAGCATAATGGCTTGCTCATTTCTGTATTGCCAGCGTCAACATTTTATACAATCTATGGAGAGACAGCTAAGAAACTGCTTAATGAGAAATATCAAATTCACGCATTAATTGAATATAAGAAAGAACCTTCGTTTTCAATAGATAGTGGCTTCAAAGAACTTATCCTCATATCTACAAAAGGCAATACTTTCAAAGATACCGCCATCGTGTCTCTAGACCAAAATGAAGTTATTGAACGATTGCAAACTATCCTAAGTGTAGAAAAACCTTTCCAAAAGGACATAAACTGGGTTAATACCTCAAAGATTCCTCAGCCTTGGACCAACAATTGGCTAACTCTTTTTGGTAAGAGTAAAACCAAGGATTTGTTATCAAAAATATTCGCAAGAGCATTTGAAAAAGAGTCTATAGATTTTTGGCGAGCCTCGCTTGAAAAGAAAAGCATCGTCAGAGGAGTTGAGATGTATGGACCAGACTTCTTCTTTGTGCCAAATAGATATTGGAAAATCGCTGAAGAAAACGCTAATTATGTAATTCTGGAAAACTCGGCGGAAAAAATGGTGTTACGTATTGATAAAAAATTTTTAACTCGCGCTTATAGAAGACCAAAGTTCTATAAAAGCTCAATTAAACCAGTGGTTGAACATTTCCTCTTATCAATTCCACCTGACCCCTTTGAAGAGCTGCCAGAAAATATAGTCAAATACGTCGAGTGGGGGTCTAGAGGGAAGACTGCAATTCCAGCAATACGAAGTTTCGGTAAATTTTGGTATAGCCACGTTCATAAGCAACTAAAGACGAAGAAACCTTTTGGTAGGGTATTCCTACCAGATAAGATTGATCCTTCATTTAGAAGCCGAGCAGTATTCTCTTGCTATTCAGACCAACCTATAACAGCATCTAAAAATTTCTACATAGTCACCCTTGGCAATAAATCACTAGACAAGGCAATATCAGCATGGTTCAATTCTACAATTTTCATCGCATATTTTCTTGTTTCGAGCAGAAGAATTAGTGACAGATGGACTAGGTTTCTAGTAGAGGACTATTTAAGAATGCCAATTATTAAACTGGATGCTATTAGCCGAAGAGATCTTGAAGAAATAATAAAGATTTTTGACAGATTTGCAGATACCAGTTTATTTTCTATTCGCTCTCAAATAGGGGAAGATCTTAGGGAGCAACTTGACAGAGTTATTTTAGATGCATTGAGAGTTGAAGGTATATCTTGCAAGGAACTCCACAACGCAATCAAAGAATATTTTACCGAAGCAGGAAACACCTTCAGGAAATCCTCTGTATCCGAAAGTGATGCCTAAAGAAAAAAAGTGAAAACAAAATTAAAGGGTGAAGTATCCCTATATACAGAGAGAATATGTAACACTAGCTACAATCCTCTTAGAGCTTCAGGTTTAAGAAATGATGGATCTCCTTTCTCCAAAACAAGACTGATTTTTTTTATTGTACTTTCTTTTTCTTCAGGCATCCTTCCTTTAAGTGGAAGATAATTTGAGGGATGATTTGCAGTAAAAAAACAATTGGTGAAATTAGAATTGTGTATTATTATTCTTAGCTCCTCAAGGGATCGAAAAGGAGAAATTAGATGGAAATCACCTGCTTCCCATTGCCGATAAAGGGGGGTATCTGGCACTAAAATTAAAGTTAAAGCGGCTGCATAATCTGGATCAATGTCACTCAAGATCTTTGCTGTTTCAAGAGCATGTTTTTCGCTTACTTCGTTTCCGCCTAAACCTAGGATTACTGTTACAGAAAGTTTAATTTTGGCTTTCTTTACTCTTCTTGCAGCTTCAACAATTTGCTTATAATTTACTCTTTTCCCGACTTTTTTTAATACTTCTTCATTGCCAGACTCGACACCCATGTAAAGAATTTCTAATTTTAGTTCCTTCAGAACATCTAGTTCCTCTACTTTTCTTCGTAATAAATCCTGAGGTGTAGCATAGCTAGCAACTCTTTCCAAGGGTGGATATTTCTTATTTAGATGAGTGAGAACTTCTTTCAATTTTGGAAAAGGGTAAACTAAGGCGTCAGCATCTTGTAAAAAAACCCTCTTTTTATCCCAGTACGGATTTACAAAAAAAGGAGCAAAATATGAGTTTTCAGCAAGAAAGGGCAACATCTCAATTTCCATTTTAACATTGTTCAAATCCCTTATCTTGAGTTTTGATCCATAATAGTTACAGAAGATGCAAGTATTATTGGAACAACCGGCAGTTAAAGGAAGGTAATAACTCTTCCATTCGCTTGGTGGACGAATAACCTCCGGCCGTTCAAAACTCATTTCAATCTCCTAAGTTTAATTTAGCCAAGATACTTTATAATAAAAGGGGAGGTTAATAAAATGACTGATTTAGATTTACCTATCGTTACTCCGAAGAAGGTTCTTGAGAAGAGGGGAATTCAAGAAAGGATGTATGAGGCAGATACGGCAATTATTTGCTTTCGAGGCAGAAAGGCTTCTAATCAATTAATAGAGAGATTTGATGGGAAACCAACTAAAAAAAGAGTTCTGTATCATCCTCAACTATATTATTCTTCTAAGTTTAATCTCGTTATTGTTCCTGAATTGATTTGGGGCGGACCAGTTACTGCCATTGTAATAGAAGAACTCTTTACTCTAGGCGTAAGAAAATTAGTGGGTTTTGGTGCAGCAGGATCAATAAATCCGGTAGTTCAACCTGGAGCAGTATTTGTACCTAATAAAGCCATATGTAGTGACGGAACTTCTAAGGAATATACAGATAAAGCAGAGTGTAGTCCCGATCTTGAATTACTGGACTTCTATAAAGATCGTACTAAGAAATTTGGAATTTTATTCCTGACAGGTTTGACAACTGATAGCTTGTATAGGGAAACACCGAAAAAAATTGAAAAATGGAAAGAGCTAGGTGCAGATTTCATAAATATGGAGATCAGCCCATTCTATGTCGTAAGTAAGGCTCTAGGAATTAAAGCAATCTATGCAGGTTTGATAACGGACTATGTAGGTGAAAAATGGGATTACAAATTTTGGGGCATTGAAAACGAAGTCGACATAAAGATTATTGAAAGTATCAGAGAACTAACCTTAAAGAATCAATCGCATTGACATCGCTAGCAAGTTAACCTTTCTCGGTTTACAGATTCTCGCCACAAAGGTTCAATCCCTTCCTTATAATGACCACAAAGCAAATTTCCCACCGTTAGTACATTTAAGGGTATGATATTCAATGTCTCAGTTTCATTAACCCTTTTTCTGACCACATTAGCCATCTCCTTTCTCTACACCAAATACGAGAGCAAAGTTCAATCCATCTTTGGAGGAAGGAAATTTGACCCTAGACATGTAGTTCTTTTGGTTGTGGCGATGGGGATCGTGGTAACTATCCTCGCGTTGATTCCAGAGCTTGACATAATTAAGGTCTTTTTCTTAAGTATCTACTCTCTTATCTTATTTTTATCCACGTATCTGACAGTGCAAAAATGGTACTTTGCGGTTCTAAGCCCAGCCGTTTTTATCGTCCTATATCTTCTCTACTGGAATATATTTCTGTTAAACTTCTTTGCCATACTCTTCGCCATCCTTGTCTCAGTCTACTTGGGAGTTCTCTTTACCTGGAAAACTACCGCTTTCTACGCTGCCCTATTGACCATCATGGATATAATCCAAGTTTTGGGTACAAAATTCATGGTAGTCTCTAGTCAAAAAGTGCTGACTCTGGCGCTTCCTGCCATGATTATTATTCCGACCTTCCCGTCCGGTTTTCCTGGGAATTGGATAATCCTCGGATTAGGTGACATCCTTCTAGCAGGTCTTCTCGTCATCCAAACGGAAAAAAAGTATGGAAAGAGATCTGGACTCATAACTGCTATTGTGATAGCTATAGTCTTCTTACTGCTTGAGACCATTCTTCTGAACCTCTCAACCAGATATTTCCCAGCCACCGTTATGGT
>CAYFUV010000116.1:0-2082 GCA_964346435.1 uncultured Candidatus Bathyarchaeia archaeon
AACGTTAATTTCGCAATGATTTTATTATATTTTCAGATGGTAATAAAATTAACTAAGCGCACACTCAAGATCATTGGTTATCCAGAGTCGATTCTAATGAAGGGAAGGCATAATCAAAAAAGGACAAAAATCACGGGTTTATTGAGTTGTCCACCCCATGATAACCTAGCACAGACTAAATTGGTTGAGTAATTGATTCACAGGATTCTTTCTTTTAATCACGAAATATTTACTATTTCGATAATAGTTAAAATATTGGAATCGTAACGAATTATGAATTTAAAATTTTTGAAAAATTAGAAAGACCATAATTCAATTGTCAATTGTGGCAAAATACCCGCCTAATATTTTTTGTCTAAGATCTGAGAGGAAATAATTGTCCGAAAAATATTCACTTGATACTTCTGCAATACTTAGATCCGAACCTCAATATTATAATACGTATGTAGTTTTCGACTATAAGAAGGTTAGAACGGAATTTCTTACAGATGAAGAATTAAGAACGCTAGAACATATTTATCATAAACCTGCTACTATCGGCGAGATCTCAAAAAAGGTAGGAATTGAGTTTAAAAAATGCGAAAAATTTCTGAAGCGCATGAAGCAATTAGGATTTATCAAGGTAAATGTCGATAGCTCTAAGGACTGGCGACCTAAGAGGATTAAGGCCAATAAGGCTCTCCATAAAAAGTTTCCAATACCCTTCCTATCAGCTCCTATTTCAGTAGATGTGTTCATAACAAGCAGATGTAATCTTAATTGTGTTCATTGCTTCTCTAGTGGAGATAAAAAATCAAAACATGATCTATCGATTGAAGATCTAAAATCCATTTTTAATCAACTTGAAGAACTTGGTATTTTGCAAGTTCGTATCAATGGAGGCGAACCATTACTACATCCAGAGGCGTACGATATCTTCAATATGCTCAAAGAAAGAAGATTTCGAAAAGTAATTTTAACGAACGGGACCATGATTGATGAAGAGGTGGTAAACCTTCTAAAAGACTCTAAAGTTACTCCGACTATATCTATTGACGATTCAGAGGCAGAAGAGCATGATCTTTTCAGGAAGAGCAAAGGATCCTTTAATCGCACAATTGAGGGGTTAAAGCTTCTGCAAAAAAATGAGGTCCAGTATGGGATCAACTGTTGTCTACATAAGAGGAATCTAAAAAGGTGTGAGAAAATAATAGATCTTGTAATAAAATATGGGGCTTTTAGGATAGCATTTCTTGATCTCAAGCTCTCAGATAGATTGAGGGCTAATGAAGTCTGGATCCCATCATACAATGAGTATCAAAATGCGATGTCCGATTTGATTGCAGCTAGAATCGTTTACAAAGAGAAGATAGACATCTCTTTAGATGCTTTTCTGCATTGTTATCCGCTTAGCGAATGCGTTTCAGAGGCAGAAAGAGGATATATCTCATGTAAAGCAGGGAGAACTGGATTCTCTATAGGCGCTGATGGATCGATCTATCCATGCAACCTCGTACTCTACGATCAGAAGTGGAATATGGGAAATATCAAAGATAAAAGAATAAGGAATATCTGGTTCTTTAAGAAGTGGCTTTCCTTTAGAGGAGGAGTAAAAAGAAGCGATTTAGATAAATGCAAGGATTGCAAAGATTTCATAGAATGCAAGGATTTCTATTGTAGATTAATATCCTATGTTACCAACGGTGACTTCTTGGGTCCCCATCCAAAATGTAGTTATATCAATTTTGGTCTTAAAAGACGAGTAATTAATGGAGAAAATAATTTCATGGCCATACCACGTTTTGCATAGAGTAGCAAGGCAAAAGGAATTAACAGCATTATAATTAGAAACCAATATTGTGTCAGTAAGAGTGATAATTTATTGATTGGAACAATTTCGCCACCAACGGGCTCGATGCCACTTGCTGTCGGACCTGCCTTAATATTTAATCCGTCTACGTGCCTTTTTTTCAAAATTCCTATCCTCCAACGTTAATTTCGCAATGATTTTATTATATTTTCAGATGGTAATAAAATTAACTAAGCGCACACTCAAGATCATTGGTTATCCAGAGTCGATTCTAATGAAGGGAAGGCATAATC
>CAYFUV010000117.1:0-30550 GCA_964346435.1 uncultured Candidatus Bathyarchaeia archaeon
TTCCTATAGTTGTTAAAATGAGGAATAAAAAATCAATATTATTCATATCTATCATCTTTTTCATTATCCTAGTCAGCATACTATTTTGGCATGCCCAGTTTTTAAATCCAACAATAATCAACAGGACTTTTAAAATCGAGGCAAATCAAGAAATTATCGATCAATTCGAATATAACAGATCCTCTGATAAAAGTGAAATATTAGCGAATTTAACTTTATTTGCATCAGAGATACGGTCTCCAGGGAGAATAAGGATCGATATTAATGAATTTTATTATGGATATGCTGACATAAATTCTAAGGGATATGCCGAAATAAATAGCTTGTGTTCCTCATATGGATGCCTGACATTGTTTTTTGAATCGTATGCGCCCATTATTATAAAGGAAGGAAATAATATTGTTACCATTACGAGCGATGGCTTCGAAGGCGAGTTTACGTACAGAATCAACTATAGAAGCTTTGAAGATAGATTATAGCCTACACAATAATGTCTTTATTAATGTGGGTTTAATTATGATCTCAAAGTACGAACTAGGATCGAAGATATTCTGCAAAGATTCGACGTTGAGCTGCCCTCAAAACCTCAGACAAGGTCGAAATCGATATACCGAATTCATTTGCCAATTTTGCGGTTCCAATCTTTCTTGGATAGTCGAAATATCCGGATGCAAAGGCTGAACGGACAATTTCTTCCTGCCTTTCTGTTAGAATCTCTTTCCCACCAAGTGCCGTGCCCCTATCTATCTTAACATCACATCCATTTTCTTCAAGTCTTTCGCAAATTTCCCCCATAGTTCTATTATTGTCTGTTATGATGAGCCACTTCATTCTGCCCTTATTGATGTCTACTGGATAGACCATGAAGGCCTTGGATTTGATCAATACTTCACATGCTTCGCATTTAATAACATCTACAAGTAATGAAGCCAATCCTTGATTTCGGATTTTTACTTTTACATCTCCAACAGAAGGATGATGCGCTATCTCCTCGATGATATTGTCCAGAATTTTATCATCGCCTTTAACAGTAACGAGCCCCCATCCCCCTTTGCTTGATTGTCCTCCAATTTGACAGGATAATTCAACATCGTACTTTTCAGATATTGTAGTGACCCAAAGTTCGGGGATTCGAATGTTAAGTAAAGCCTCTATCAATCTATCTCTTCCTACAAATATAGATGCCATATCCTAGGTATTTCTTCGTTTCCTTAAAGAGATTTGTAATCTCCTTAGTTTTCCTCCTTATGGTTTCATTAAAAATACATTTTAGAGCTATTCTTGATGTTGAAAATATTCCTTCATTTCTGAGCATTCCAAATAAATTGAATCCAAGATCCTTTAGTTCAGCATTGACAACATCCAAACCAGCCTGCCTCAGCAAATCTATCCAATCTTCATGACGTTCAGTGTTGACCGCTGCATCACAGATTACATTTCTTACTCTTTGGACGATTTCAGCTGGAGGGTTGGATTTCCAAGCTAATTCGATTACTCCTAGGAAGCCATTTGGGCGGATCTTTTGACTCAGCATCTGAAGCGCTTTATTTTTTCCTGTGAAAATTAATGTGGCCTGAATTATCGATCCATCGAATACTTCATCATGGAAAGGTAGATCATGAATATCAGCGTATCTAAATGCTATTCTATCGGAAGCACTTTTTTCATATGCAAGTTTGTTGGCTTTAATGAGTAAATTTTGATCTATATCTACTCCAACGACTCTGCATCCATATTTTTTGGCTAAGAGTAAGCTAGTGGTGCCGCTACCACAACCTGCGTCTAATACAGTCATATTTTCGGAGATTCCGCAACGCTCAGCTAAGATCTCAGTTGCATCTAAGCCACCAGGGTGAAGCACATTTATACCGAGTTTCTTTGACATGAAATTGAAAGTATCGCATTCATCAGGTTCGCAAACACAAGACAATGCCTCTATTTGTTTTCGTTCCATTTTTAACTAGATAATATATACCGGCGATTCGTGGGATTGTCTTTTTCCCGAATAATTTCGGGAACAAAATCATCATTATTAGCTCACTATTTTTGCAAATAAATTTGTAATAAAAAACACGCGTTATGACGTAGCGCGCGCTGTGAAGTCAGTATATTCTATTTAATCCCAGACTCTCGGCATGAACATAGGAACCTTTATTACGTATTTTTGATACTCCGTTCCGAATTTAACACTAAGCTTTTTCTCCTCTTCTCTTGCCAATCTATAATATGAGATTGTTAGAATTGGCCATATGAGAGCTGTTAGAATAGTTGGCCAATGTATCAGCCAGCCCAAGGTCAATAGAATGAAACCTAAATATTGAGGATGCCTTACCTTACTATAAATTCCTGTATCAACTAGTCGACCTTTCGATTTGTATATTTTTCTCCAACCTGAAACGATGAGAAAAATTCCAAAACCAAGAATAATAGTTCCTATGATGAATCCAGGTATTCCTAACAAGTGTCCTTTCCAATATATGGAAGGTATTCCACCAAGATAGGATGAAAGAAAGTAGATGGATAGAGGAACTCCATACATCTCTACAAATAAGGAGACAATGAAGCTCAAGTAAAGGCCCCCTGACTGTTTTTCATACCTCCCCTTAAAGGACAGGGATAGTAGAAATACCGAGAATATAATTATGCCCGCTGCTACTAAGTCCCATCTATATAAATACTCGAATTCTAACACATCGCGACCTCGTATTGGAGCGTGTTAAATAAAAAAAAGATGGTAGAAAAAATTAATGAATTTCATTGAGCGCTTTTATTCTTTTTCTACAATCCTTTACATTTAATTTGATTAATGCCGATATTAGGTTTTCAGTACCAGCAACCATGGCTGCAAATTCATCGGCCTTAAGTTCATCCCTGTACCGAATAAATGTAAGCGAGGTTATTCCAATGAAGGTTGCGAATATTGGATTTATACTTGAGCGCACATGATATGCTTCATGAGCAATCACTGCTTTTAATTCCTCATATTCAAGTCGTTTGAGTAAACCTGCAGATAGAAAGATCCTTCTTTTGTAGGTAAATGCGCTTGCTCTTGGCCAGTTAAGTACTGAAATATCAACTTGAAAACGCTTTGCAAGGCTCCTTATGTAAGCGGGCGGGGTAAAAGCCTCTTTAATCCATTTAGAGAAACGATGTCTCATTCCCCCAAGTATTATCACTCCAATAAATACAATACTGATATAAATCCAGAAGAGCACGAACATATCGCAGTCCCTCATAAATACTAGATTTAAAAAAATATTTAGTGTAACAAAGTTCTGCCCGCCGATCATTAGTCGCCCGTCTCGCTTTATTAAATATAATATTGGAAGTAAGATCGAAAGTGCTATGACAATCAGCATTAACGATTGTACGTTAAAATTTAGAGAAGTAATACAGCCCAAATAGCAATTTATTAAATCTAGCACTCCTACTTTCTCCTTGTTTTTATCTTGTCAAACGTATCCACTACACTCGTTCCAAAGGTATCTATTAGACTTTCCAATATTCTTTCTGATATCTTCGTTCCTGCTTCATTTTTTGTGCTTGTTGGAATGTAGAGGAATCTCACCCTCTTGGTGCTACCATCAATTTCCTTTTTTACGAAGCCAGATTTCACAAGCCTGTCCAATGTTCCGGCTATACATGCGACAGAAAGATCAGGAAAACATTTTTGTATCATAACCGATGTAGCTTTTTTTCTTTTCCAAAGCAGGTCCATAATTCTTGCCTCGATCGGACTGAAAAATTTCTTCAATCCTTTCTCGTCAAGTTGAATACGATCTACTTTCACCATTAAACGCAGCAACCGAATTTAGGTTACTAAGTTTTGTTATAACAAGCTATTAATCTTGCTATATCAGCAGTAATCCTCTAAATGATTCGAATTGACATTCCAACATCCACTAGTACACAAGTTCATAGGCTAATTATACAAACATGAATCGCTTCTCATTCAGCTCCGATTTCTCGATAACGATATGGTTGCCTTCAATTCTCATTGGTATATAGCTCGGCCAACAACCTCCAGTTAGATTTTCCGTTCCTATGCTATTAATCGCGAAGGTCTGCCCGCAGTTGTTGCAAGTCATTACATCCCCATCCTGCCGATAGCCACGCTTGTTCTCATAACACACGTCACAAGCATCTGTGCCTAAGTGGTATTTTCCATCACTTCCCTTCACCAAAAAGTATCGAATATTCGCGCCATTTGAATTATGAGTGTACCATTTTGAATTTCTGCTTATTTCAGATATTGAGATTTTCACAACGTTTTCTACGATATTATCAGAACTGAGTGATTCAGAATCAGAGATTAATTGTTCAGAATTAGGAGATGAAGTCGTGGACATTGAACTATAACCTATGGCGATGCCGATTAGCAATATCAGCGCCGTAGCCATAATGACAATTTTGCCTCGAGGCATAGCTCTTTTATCTACATCTATTCCATGCCGATTCAACATATGGCTTGAATAATTCTCAGCTCTCACAAACATGCCACATTTTTTACAATAACGCGTACGAACTCTTTGGTAGTCACTTCGATAGTTTTTATTTTTCATTTCAACTCCTCCAATTATTTTTTAATCTTAATTTCTATTCTCGAGAATTCTCCAGAAAACATGTAGCCGCAAGTTTCAAAGAATCCTTATTCTCTCCAATTTCCAAATCATTAGAGAGATGCCCATCAACCAATTCTAATATCCGTTCACCTTGAGTAGCAATATTCATGTTATGCGTAACGACAATAAGCGTTCGTCCTTCTCCAACCAATTCTTTAAGAATCTCCATTACTGTCTCGCCATTTTTCCTGTCGAGATTGCCTGTCGGTTCATCGGCTAAAATTATATTTGGCTCGTTAATTATCGCTCTTGCAATGCATACACGTTGCTGTTCCCCACCGGAAAGCTGAGCAGGGCGATGTTCAAGCCTGTGACCTAGTCCAACTTGTTGAAGGGCCGTGAGAGCAGCTTCCTCATCCAATATGCCTTGGAAATATTGAGCGATCGTAATATTTTCAAGCGCTGTAAGATATGGAATCAGATGATACTGCTGAAATATCAATCCAATATTCTCACGCCTAAATTGAGTAAGCATCTTCTGACTCATACTATTGATATTCATATCATTGATGTTGATTGTTCCGGAGGTTGGAGTATCCAAACCGCTGATCAAATTTAGCAAAGTGGTTTTTCCGGATCCTGAAGGCCCTGTTATAGAAACCCATTCGCCTTTTGAAATTTTTAAATTGATATTGTTCAGCGCGCGAGTGCGGGAATCATAGTATTTTGTGATGGACTTCAGCAATATTTGAGGATTTGCCATTTCTTTACTCACCTCTTAATACAATTGCTGGCTCAATCAATGTCGCACGCTTCACAGGAAGTATGCTAGCCAAAACAGTAATGGAAAGAGATATGCCGATGGTTAATGGTAGAACAGCTAGAATAGGTGTGATCGGAGTGCCAAAGACGGTTTCTCCTATATATTGCGCAAGAACATTCCCAAATAGATAGCCTAATATTCCTCCTACAACACCGATGATTGCAGATTCTGCGAGAAATATATATGCTATCTTCTCATTCTCAGCACCAATGGATTTCATCAGCCCAATCTCTTTTCTTCTTTCTATGACTGTTGTCATTGTAGTGGTCATCACTCCCATCCCAGACGCTACTAGTGCTACGGCAGTGATTAAAAGCATCATATTTCCCAATTGTTTCATTATCAGAGCTTCTGTGCTTACCAAGTTTTTTACAGTTTTTGCTTGAGTGTAAGGTAATTTCTTTTCAATCTCTTCACCCATAACTTCAACCGGACATTCAATACACAGGCCACTGACTTGAACTGAATGAACTTTCCCAAGTCGATTGCTCATCTTTTGAGCCGTTGAAAGTGTAACAAAAAGCTGTGAGTCCTCTGAACCGCCGGTGCTTACTATGCCCGCTATTCCGAATTGTTTATCAGTAATCTTTCTAGTTTCTGGATCCTCGTATCTTAGCGTAATTAGCTCATCAGGTTTCAGGCCTAATTTTTCAGCGACTGAAATACCAGCAATTAATCGACTATCATCAGCGTCTTCGATCCAGTTTCCTTCCACACTCCAGTAAGGCGCGATCTTCTTGATTCCTGTTATCCAAACTTGGCCGGGGACAACAAGATCAGGGAATTCATGTTCGAAGTAGGTCCCAGCAAGAACAACGTTATGCACACTTCCTTTGTAGTCTATTTGTACAATTTGGTAAAGAAATGGTGCGAAGCCTAGTACGTTGGCACTCCAATTATCTATCCTCTTTATTTTCCATAAATCGCCCTCATCAATATACCGCTGTTCAGTGACTGAGCCAAAGCTCATTCCGGGAAACCCGACCTCTACAGTATTTGACTTAGGTATCACCAAGATGTTCGAGCCGAATTTTCTGAATTCCAGCGCCAATTTCTCCTCAATTCCGCTTGAAACGGTTATTAATCCGCTGGCCATAGATGCCCCCATCAGCACCGCAATCAAGGCGATGGCAACACGTGATTTGCGTTGGGAGAAAGACCTGGCGAGTATTTGTAGGAACACTGTTTACACCAAATGTAAAGATATAACCTTGAATTCATGATATTTATAAATATAAGCGTTGTTATCACCTTCGACATATTCAAAGACACAATAAACAAAACTGTTTTGATCCTAATTTAGCGCGCACTCGCGATGTCTAAAATCGGGTTGGGGAGAATCTGCCGAAAATTGAGTCTTCTAGGAGTGTCGAAATAATTTACATTTTTTATTTTCATTTAAATTACCATATCATAAAAAATCTTGGGCAAAAAAATCGACGCATCAAGAACTATTTTTCAACATCCCTATTCCGTTCCAAGCTGTCCAAGAACCCAATCCGCAACATTTTGGGCCACTTCTTTTCGTTCAGATTCCGGGACGGAATCGAGATAGAATAAGCGCCTTTACTATGTTGTTCTTTTCCCACACTGCGTCTAAGACGCGTGTGTAACTTTACAGTCGCTTTTTCCATTCTTGCCACTCCGAAAGATTTTGCGCGCGAGGATCTTTTTTAATGCAGTTCCTCCACCTTACCCTCAGATCGGAGGGCAGTGCATATTTTGCATAATTTCTCAACAGCATTCTCCATGGGAGCATCGTCACTGGCTAAGAATTCCGAAAGTTCTTCAACTTTCTTCATTGTTTCCTCTGATTGCTCTATTTCATCGATAAATGTATTTCCTCTCTTCCCCTTCATATATTGAGTTATGGCAGCTGGGGTCAATTCCATTTTTGTAGACGCATCAATTTTACGCATTCTATGCTTTTCCATAAGCTCTTTCATCACTAATACTCTGATTGCTGGAAGAATATATTTGACAACAGTCATGCATGGAGGCTTCAATTCTATTCATCTCTGATTTTAATGCGCGCTAAGTTTATATATTTTTAACGGTGTTAAACACTCTTACATGTGGATGATTTATGGCTCTATTTCTTCAAGCGCTTTTTACTAAGGAAGTCCGACTTGTTGAATTTGATAAGCTACGAGAACATGAGGAGTTCGATTCGGAACACTTGAGGAAATTAACAGAAGAAATAGCTTCAGACAAAATTTTGAAGTTTGCGATAGCGGTTGATAAAAACACAAACATCATCCTTGATGGCGAACACCGCTTTACTGCCCTTAAAGACTTGGGATGCAAAAAAATTCCCGTTGTTTACGTTGATTACAATTCGCCGGACATTAAGGTTAAAACCTGGAGAAGCGGTTGGCGTTTAACAAAAAAGGATGTAATCGATGCTGGTTTAAGCAAAGAAAAATTTCCGCCAACAACTTCTAAACATATGGTAAGGAATGGCGGTAAAGAATCGCATATTTCATCAATTGAGAAAAAGGTAGACGTTCCACTAGAAGTTTTGAGGGGGAAGTTAATAGGTAATTCAAATATCCATATTGGAAGATCATACAGAAATGTGGGCATTAAAAAGAGGCAGGATTGAATGGAAAAGGTGAAAGTGAAACTTTTTGCTAATTTAAGACTATTCGCTGGAGTGGATGAATTGATACCTGAGATTAGAGATCGAACTACGTTAGGAGATATTTATGCATGAAATAACAATCAAACCCATAGGTGTTGCCAGAAATTCCGAGAAAGAGCCACGCTTCGGGTCCTTCGCAGATGAAGTGACGGAGATCGAGGTTAAAGAGAAGTTTGCCGATGCCCTTAACGCGATCGAGGATTACTCACATGTCATGATCATTTACTGGATGGACAAGGTCAATGAGTGTAATATCACACACCGACCACAGGGAAATCTAGAGGTTCCTGTGGTCGGCATTTTCTCATGCAGGTGTCCGCCTAGACCTAACCCTATTGGTGTGTCAATCGTCAAATTAGTAAGTCACAAAGGGAACAGGATCATGATCCAAGGCCTCGACATCCTAGACAATACCCCGATTATCGACATCAAGCCGTACTGGCCAGTTTATGACGAGGTAAAGGATGCCAAGGTGCCAGACTGGGTCGGCAAGCTGGATATATGATCCGTAGAACAACGCGAAGTTTAGTGGGTGTTGCCCAAATAATTTTTTATTATTCCTTATAGGAATAATTTTATCATAAAAATATTAATATCAGGAATACTGGTATTAGAAAAAAAGCGTGTGTGATATTAATAGCGCACACCAATATTGGGTGGTGTTATGAGAATTTGACATTTATCGTAGCCAACGATATATTATATTTACAAAAAGCTATCGGACAATGCGTTTCTTAGCGCACGTGCCAATATTTTTATCGAATAGTAATTTTATCAGGATACTGAGGAAATATTATGTTAAGTGAGAAATACGAAATCAATAAAATAGCTTCAACTTTGGATACATTCTTACCTTTTGATCTGGCAGAGGTTGATAAGGAATATCTTGTAAGAATAGCCCTCTTTAGGGGTACTTTTCCAATGCACGCGCACCCAAAGGATGAGTTCTTTTTTGTTCTTGAGGGCAAATTTACTCTAGACACAAAAGAATCAAAAATTGATATTAATCAAGGTGAATGCATAACAGTGAGAGCTGGCTTAGAACACAGACCATCCTGCGAAAAGGGAGCCATAGTATTAACGGTCTTGCATAAGACAATAAGGACGTCTAAGGATGATTTCCCTGAGGTTAGAGATAAACTCTGACTTAGTACGAAAGCGTAAGCTATAATCTAGCTTGCTACTAAACCGACGACAAGGATTTATTTCTTTAATTTAGTAATTAGTTTTTTTCCTCTGCTTGCCATAGCAGGACTGCCTATTTTTATTAGCTTTCCAAACGTTTCCAATATTCTCGGTCTAATTGATTCATCCTTTTCAGCGAAATCAGCAAGCGTTTGCATTGAAAATGTTTTTACAATTTTACTATCATCTTTCTCCAAGTAAGAGTACAAGATCTTTATAATTTCATTGCGTTCTTTCTTGTTGACTTTTATATAAGAAAACATTTGAGCTAAATGCCATCGAACTTCTTGCTGTTCTATTTTAGAGACTTTCTCGATCAATTCTGATTTGAAAGGTTGAAGATATTCAGGGTGTTTTGAAGAAACCTTCTCAATTATATCTGCAGATCGCATTCTTATTATCGGATCATCGCTTGTCATCCCCTCAAAAACATATCTGAATAATGAAGGATTTTCAAGAATATTTTTAACGACTTCTTCAGCTCTTCCAATAGAACGTAAATCTCCGCCTTTTAATTTTCGTAGTATTTTACTCATTCTTATTTACCTTTCTTGACCAGGATTCCTCGAAAAAGTATTGATGGCACCGAGATAATAAAATGGAGTTTTTTGTTGCTATTTAAACCTAGAGATCATGGCTGCAATCTCCGAACTTGGCCAAGCTTTCAATGCCTCCTCTAATGAACAGGTGTTTAACTAATGTCTATTGCTCTTAATACAGTTGCTAGTATGCTTTTTTACCTGCGCGAGCCAGTCTAGTGACAAAATATACTAATAATGAGCATGATTTTATAGATTAAAAGATAAATTTGAGTATTTGTATAATTAAGTGAAAAATTAATTTTCATGAGTTGATGAAAGAAATGGTTAAGAGATGCTCAAGATGTAGCGTCGATAATAGAGACGACGCGGGTTTTTGTTTTAGATGCGGTACCAAATTTGTCGATGCTGCAGAAGTTCCCGTGACTAAACCGGTGACAGAGGCTGCTGCGCCCCCTTTTGGACCCTCAATTTCAAGACCGCCTATGATAGGGATGTGCTCATATCATCCAACCCTTCCGGCGACTTTTACATGCACAAAATGTGGAAAACCAATCTGTCTTAATTGTACGAAACCGTACCTGAATATGAAACTTTGTTCTCAATGTTATATGCTTCTATTCCAGGCGACTCCGCCACCAACTATGTTTCCAGGATACTTTCCAGGCCATACATATGGACAGCATCAATCTAATTTAGGAATTTGAGAAAGATAGGGATAGCGCGCGATTATGCGCGTTATTGGCCCCAGCGAAATAATTCCTTTTGACTCGAAAAATCAGCTCCTACAAAGCCTTAAGATAAATATACTAGGTGCTCAATCAAAATCCTCGTTCCGATTCCGATTAATATAAGACCTCCAATAATTTTGAATTTATTTTTGAAAATCCATCCAGATTTATTGCCGGCGTAAACACCAAAAAGTGACAATATAAACGCGATGATTCCGATCATTGTTATTGGAATCAAGATGGCATACTTTAAAAAAGCAAAGGTAAGGCCAATAGCCAAAGCATCTATGCTTGTGGCGATGGATAAAATCAATAGAACATAGAGACTTAGCGGATTAATTTCTTTAGGATCTGATTCTGGCTTAATTGATTCAAATATCATCTTACAACCAATCAGGCTTAAAAGTCCGAAAGCTATCCAATGATCTACACCTGAGATTATATGCCTTATCCTGAGCCCTGCTAACCATCCGAAGATAGGCATGATTGCTTGAAACGAGCCAAAAAAGAATGCTAATTTTATGGCGTCAAAGCCTTTAAGATCTTTAATAGTCATACCGCTTGTGATGGATACTGCAAAAGAATCCATCGCCAATCCGAATGCAATTAGCGTGATCGTAATTCCTACCATTCAAAATCACTTATCTAGGCTGTGTATTGATTTAGCATCCATTATTTAAACCACATCAAAAGACCTATTGAATGCGTTGTTTAAAAAATCAAGTGCACGCGCGAGTATTTTCATATTCCAATCTTAATCATTAAATATTTGAAAAACATATTCGTTGCTCAAGTGAAATTTCGATGTCAATGGATTTGAGAAAATTACTTTATCATCAGATCTGTGATGAATTTGAAAATAATTATCACGAAATCGAGGGAAACCTATCTAAGTACGTGAAACTATTGTCGAAAATTAATGAAAGAGGAGACTGGTCAGTGACCTTGTCAGTACAGGGTGAGGATGTTGAAGACTCATCGCTCATCAGTCTCGAACTGCTTGAAAAGGCGGGAGTATTGAATGGAAGAATCAAGTACACAGAAAGGAATGTGTATAAGATCTTCACTCTGACTGATGAGGGCAAGAAATTGATTGAAAAAATTAAGACTAAAGAATAAGAGCCTTCACTATTTTTCAAAGTTTCAATTAGATAATAGGCATGGAGTATTTTGAAATGGTTAACGGATATGCCGGCAAAATTTTGAGAATCGATTTATCAACTCGAAAAGTCCAGAAAGATGATGATCTTGATTTGGTTAAACAATTCATCGGCGGAGAGGGAATAGCATCATACATACTGCTTAATGAAGTCGGACCTGATATAGATCCACTCGGTCCTGAGAATAGACTGATCTTCATGACTGGCGCTTTTGTGGGTTCCACAGTTCCATGTGGTATAAAGTTAACTGTGGTTTCAAGATCACCACTTACCGGAATATATGGAGAATCGGTTTTTTCAGCCCCATTGGGTGTTGAATTAAAGAATGCTGGCTATGATGGCGTTGTCATTCAAGGGAAAGCCGAGGAACCTGTATATTTATGGATAAATGACGACGAGATTCAGATAAAAGATGCAGAACAACTCTGGGGAAAGGAGACCTTCGATACGGTTGATTCAATAAGGGAGGAATTGGGTGATGAAAAAGTATCACTGGTCACCATAGGTCCCGCAGGTGAGAAGCTGGTAAAGCTAGCCAGCATTATCGCTGACGATAGTAGAGCTGCTGGTAGATGTGGGCTTGGGGCAGTAATGGGTTCAAAGAACTTGAAAGCTATAGCAGCAAAAGGAACTGGACGGATCAATGTTGCAGACGCGGATAAATTGAACAAGATAAAGAAAGAAGCCGTTAAGATAGCTATTCCGAATACAAAAGGTTTTCGTGATAATGGAACTACATCAGGTCTTATCGTCTTTGAACAGAATGGAAATCTGCCTATTAGAAACTGGACTAGAGGAAGATTTCCTGAAGCTGAAAAGATCACGGGTACTGCTATGACACAAAGAATTTTGATTCGCCCTTATTCTTGTATGACTTGCCCGATAGCATGTGGTAGGAAAGTTAAGGTTGAAAAAGGGCCATATGCAATGGAAGGTAGTGGGCCAGAATATGAGAGTATGTCGGCCTTGGGGTCATTATGCTATAATAGTAATCTTGAATCAATAGCAAAAGCCAATGACGTCTGTAATAGGCTTGGCATAGATACCATATCAACCGGCCAAGCTATCGCCTTTGCTATGGAGTGCTACGAAAAGGGACTCATAAAGGATACTGGAGGCGTCGACTTGTCGTGGGGCAATCCTGACGCTGTTGTAAAGATGTGCGAATTGATAGGAAATAAGGAAGGCTTTGGCGCGACACTGGGTGAAGGGATTAAAAAAGCTGCGGAAATTGTGGGTAATGGGGCTGATAAGTTTGCTATACATGTGAAAGGGTTGGAGTTCCCAGAGCACAATCCTCGTAAATTCAAATCGATGGGAGTTGCTTATGCGACTTCAAATGTTGGCGCAAACCATAATCGAGGATCCCCGATGTTAGTAGAAAGGGATCTAACAAGTCCAGAGCTACCGTGGAAAGAGGCGGTAGATGGCTTTTCGCTTGAGGACAAAGGAAGAATGACAAAAGTATACCAGGATGTTTGCTGTGCGGTTGATTCACTGGGCATATGCAAATTTATGGTATTTTGGGGACGATTGCCACTTAAGATGCTGGTGAGCTATCATAGTGCGATAACTGGATCGGAGATGAATTTTGATGATTTTTTGAAGGCTGGGGAAAAAATCTGGAATATGCAAAGGGCATTTAACGTTAGAATGGGAACAACTCGTAAAGATGATACTTTGCCCGAAAGATTCTTGAAAGAATCTGTGAACGAAGGACCATGTAAAGGCCAAATCGTGGAGCTTGAACCTATGCTCGAGGAGTATTATCGAGAAAGAGGATTAAATGAGGATGGCAAGCCAAAAAAAGAAAAACTAATCGAATTAGACCTGAATTGGGTAGCGGAGATATTATATAAAGAATAATATACACGAGACTAATTCTATTTGACAATTTTAGCGTGCATTCTTTCGGATTCAAATCTTGAAGTCATCAAGGATCCTTTCATAGGTTTGAACATCGTGAGGATGTTCTGCTAAAGATCTCTCGATGATCTTTGGATTACGTTCTTCATACGTTGGTTTTTCATCTATATATAAGATGCCTATTGGAATCTTCTTTTCCCATTCGAGCGCTATTTGAAATGCTGACATTCGTTCTTTTGGATTATAAGATTCTTCTAGCTTATGGACCCTCTTCCGATACCATTCCCAAGTATTAATTCGATTAAAGGTAACGCAGGGTTGTAGGATGTCGATTAGACTGAAGCCATTATGTTTGATACCATCTATTATTAGCCCTTTTAGGTGTTCAATATCGCCTGCGAAGCCACGAGCAACAAATGAAGCCCCTAGAGAAATCGCAAGGGCGATAGGATTAAACCTTTGTAAAGATCCTTTGGGTGTTGTCTTGGTTACGAATCCCTCCTCGCTAGTTGGAGAAGCTTGACCCTTTGTGAGGCCATAAATCTGGTTATCATGGACTATATAGGTGATGTTAGGATTCCTTCTGATTGTATGAATTAAGTGGTTTCCTCCCTCTCCATACCCATCACCGTCTCCACCAATGGCGATTACTGTCAGCTTAGTGTTAGCTATACGTGCGCCGGTTGCCACAGGAAGCGTTCTTCCATGAAGGCCATTGAACAAATTACACTTCATGTAGTGAGGAAGTTTGGAAGACTGACCTATCCCAGAGACCATAAGCACTTGATGAGGTTCCAAGTTTAGACTTACAAGAGCTTGTTTAACTGCTGATAGAATATTGTAGTTTCCGCATCCTGGGCACCATGCAGGTTCGCCGTTTGCATAATCATTTAGAGATACCATGATATTCACCTTACCTTCTTTAACTCCCTTATTATATATTCGAATGAAATAGGCCTCCCATCAAAACGTAGAATCTTGGCATCGACCTTGAATCCTGTTTCAGCTCTTATGATATGAGCCATCTGTCCAGTAGCATTGCTCTCCACATCAATCGCGAAAACTGATTTATCTATTCCTTTTAAGAAGGCGTCAGCAGGAAACGGCCATATTTCGCTAAAATGCATCATTTTTGCCTTGATGCCATCTGAGTTCAGAATATTTGTGGCTTCCTTAAGCGCTCCTAGGGTAGATCCAAATCCAATTAGTAGGTAATCGGCCTCTTCAGCGCCATATACGAAAGGCGGATGAATTTCTTTTCTTATGGATTCACACTTCTTCAATCTCTTTCTGACATTATTTATACGGACATCTGCTAGCTCTGTTATATGTCCGTCCTCAGTGTGCTCGTCGCTATCCGTTACCACCAATCCTAAATTCTGCCCAGGAAAGAGTCTTGGAGATACCCCTGAATCTGTGATTAGATGTCTCTTATACTCGCCTAGTATCTTGACATCGGATTCCGAGAAGAATTTTCCTCTATCGACCTTTATCGATGAAGGTAATAAGGAACGATCTACCGTAAAGTACGAATCTGATAAGAATTGATCAGACAAGATAATTACTGGGATCTGGTATCTCTCTGCCAAATTGAAGGCTTTGGATGTTAAGTGAAACGCTTGTTCAGCATTACCTGGTGCAAACACTACTCGAGGAAATTCTCCATGCCCAGCATAGATAGCGAATTCTAACTCTCCTTGTTCAGTCCGAGTTGGAAAACCAGTAGCAGGTCCAGGTCTTTGAGCTATAGCAATAACTACAGGCGTTTCAGTCATGCCGGCAAGACTGAGCCCCTCAACCATAAGTGAGAATCCTCCTCCAGAGGTTGCAGTCATTGCTCTGACTCCAGTAAACGATGCTCCGAGTATCATATTGATTGCTGAGATCTCGTCTTCAGCCTGCTCATAGACGATAGGGAAATCTTTCATTTTGGATGCGAAAAATTGTTGTATAGGCGTTGATGGGCTCATTGGATATCCAGACATAAACTTGCATCCAGAAATTAGAGCGCCAGAAGTTATGGCTTCATTTCCTGTCATGAAAATTCGATCAGCGGGTTCTTTGATTGACTTCACAGTAAACTTGGACTCTTGTTTGAATTTCTCTTTAACATAATCATAGCCTGTTCTCGCAGCTAAGACATTCTTCTTGGCTATGTCAACACTCTTTTCCCTGAATTCCTCATTTAAGACAGATTCTAAGTAAGAGAAATTACAATTCAAAAGACTTAATGCTGAACCTACTGCAACTGAATTAGCCATTATTTTTCTGCCTGTTTTTACTTCGGCCAACTTCTCAAAAGGTACGTTCAAGTAATTTTTGGATCGATCCAGAAGCTTAATTCTATCACCATCGGAAATGACGACTCCTTCATCGACTAATTCATCTTGATGCTCGAAAATTGTTTGTTGGTCTAAAGCGATTATTACATGTATTTTTTCAGAGAAAGTCTGTATTGGCTTATCGCTAATTCGTATTTGAAAGAAGTTATGACCGCCTCTAATTCTGGACATTACATCTCGATTCGCAAAGATGTATAGTCCTTCCTTAGCAATGCTCTTGGCCAGAATGAAGCCTATCGCTTGAAGGCCTTGACCAGCTTCTCCGCCAATCTTTATCGAAAGATCGGTTTCCATTATAGGTCAAAAAGAAATATATTACATCTTATAATAATCATTTTTGCTCGCAGTACTTAAGGTCGAAGCATAACAGTATAAAACATCAAATTTATGACGATTAGTATATTACCAAAAATAATGAGCGTATGCTACCGAGCTAGTACCCATAAAGATTCTCCTTTCTAATATTTTCTTTCTTAATTCCGATGTCGGAAAGAATATTATCCATTGCCTCAACCATCAATGGAGGACCACAAGAATAAAAAACTCTTTCCTTGAAATCAGGTATCTCTTTCTTAACCTTTTCTTTATCTATATGTCCCTTGTATCCTCTCCAATTATCATCGGCTTCAGAAAGTATATGAACAACTTTAAAATTTGGATTCTTCCTTTGAATATCTTCGAGCTCATCTCTGAATATGATATCTCTCTCTGCACGACTGCCATACAATAAAGTAATTTCTTTTCTCAGATTTTTATCAGTGCAATATCTTATCATACTTCGAAGAGGCGCAATTCCAATTCCGCCCGAAAGCATACCAATTTTTTCCACTACGTTCTCGATTATGAACTCTCCATAAGGAGCTTTTAGATTAACCATTTCTCCCTCTTTTAGTTTTCGTAAAGCATTTTTGAACTCCGAATCCCTAAGTCTTGTAGTGAATTCCAAATAACCTTCTTCAGTAGGGCTATTTGATATAGAGAAATGATGAATCAACGATTTTTCACCTTCCTTTATTGTTATGAACAAGTATTGTCCCGCTTTGTACGTAATTTTCATTGGATCACTGAATCTGAAACTTGAGACATCTGACGTTCGGGGGGCGACATCTAATAATTCAGCCTCAAAGGAAGGCATAAAGAAAATAAAGTTTTTAGACGATATAATTCTTTTCAGAATAGGAACGAGCTTTTTAGGGGCTCTCTTGTTGATGTAGAATGAAAGAATTACCACAGAGGTTTTACTCTTTTCAGTTGAACAAAGAGTTTTCATTCAGAATCTATAAAGAAGCGAAACCTGCCTTGGGAGATACTTCATGCCTTCAGAAAGGTTTGATGATGTTTTTTGGAGATAATTCCATTTGTGGCGAAGGTTTAGGTTTCGGAGTACCTGCCCTGGTTTATCCGAATCGGATATTTTTTTCGACATCTGCCAATGTTATTGCCAGAAAAAATGAAATAATTAAGAACTTTTCAATTGACGCTTTACAGATTAAGACATGGAAGGATAAAATCCATATAAGAAATAAGGTCTATTTCACCATTCAACGTAGATTTGCAGAAATGTATAGGAACTTAACTGGTATTCGTTATTTATTACTTCTCTTAATGAAGCTTCAATCATTTTTAGGCATTAAATTATCATATAAGAGAATTGAATCTAAGGGTTCCGTAGAAGCAAGGTATCGTATATCAAAAAATAAGATTATAATTATATTTAATTGTTCAAAAATAATTGACAAGACCTATAGGAGACTTTTAATTTTTAATGAACAATCATCTGATTTCAATCTTTATAGAGATGCGTCTGGAATATTGAGAGAAAGGAATATTGGCGCATGGGAAGATGTCAAGTTCAAGAGAGCTTGTTTAACAAATGAAAAGTTGAAAGTGACTTTTTGCGTAGAAAATATTCCTGGAACAAAATTACACAGAGGATGGGAATGTATGAAACCGCGCCTAGATTGGGCTGGATTTTGCCACTCCATCCCATCTAATAGAGAGAATTTCATATATGAAGTTCAGGTAGAAGGATAGATTGATTGACGTTATTCTGATAAATCCCTTTTTTAGAAGGAAATTTGATAGATCGCTTTTTAGATTTCCTCCTCTTGGATTGGGTTATATTGCCTCATTTCTGAAGCAAAAAGGTATCAAAGTCAAACTGTTAGATTGTACATTTCATAACAAAAAAGAAATCATTAAGGAGATCAAAGATTCTAGACCACGAATTCTCGGCATGTATTCGATGTATTCGATTAGGAATGATAGTATAGCTCTAGCTAGAAGCGTCAAGAATTTCTCAGATTTATTGGTAGTAGGAGGACCTTTACCTGCATTAAACCCGGTTAGTTTCCTAAATGATTTTGATATAGTTGTCATTGGCGAAGGTGAAAGAACAATGCTAGATATAGCAAGAAATTTCTTGAATGGAGAAGATATCCTAGGAGTCGATGGAGTCGCATTCAAAGAAAATGATGAATTGCGTTTTTCGCCTAAGAGGAAGGAGATAGAAAACCTCGACTCTATTCCATTTCCAGCAAGAGAACTTTTCGATAATGAGGCTTACAAGCAATATTACAAGAGACTATTTGGTTATTCTATGACCTCTATTATATCTTCGAGAGGATGCCATTTCGATTGTGATTTCTGCAGTAGGCCAATATTCAAAAATAGTTGCAGGTTAAGATCGCCTAATAACGTAGTTGATGAGATGGAATCGGTATTAAAATTTGGATACGATTTTGTCTGGTTTGCTGACGATTGTTTCACGATATATAAAGATAGAATTATTAAAATTTGCGATGAGATAATCTCTCGAGATTTAGGTATCAAATGGCAATGTCTGTCTAGAGTCGATACATTGGATTCAGAAATGGCCGCAAGAATGAAAGAAGCAGGGTGTCAAAGAATATATTTTGGCATAGAATCAGGAGATGACAGAATCTTAAGGATAGTCATGAATAAAGGTAATGATGTTCAGGCTGCTAATGAAGCGGTACATATTGCAAAAAACTCGAAAATCGAAGCAGGGGGCTTCTTTATAGTAGGATATCCTGGAGAGAATAATGAAACCATACTTAACACAATAAAATTTGCGACATCACTTCCCTTGGATTATGCATCGTTTACACTTCCTTATCCCATTCCTGGTACGGGTTTATATGAGAAGGTTAAGCAAACTGGTGTCTTCGAGGAGCCTAGTGAGAAGAAGATCAGCTTTATTGATCAAAACTTACTATTTCGATCAGATTTTTCAGAATTCAAACTTAAATTCGCTATACTCAAGGCCGCCACACAATTCAGAATTAAGAGACATCTAGGAATAAGAGGCTACAAGTTACTTGGAGGGCCATTCGAGAAAATTACTGATACTACATTCAGAGTGTTAAGGTGATGAATGGATACAAACTCCTGATAGCTCGTTTGAAAAAGAGAACTATTCTTATAATAGCTAGCTTCGTTCTTCAATCTATTTTGGGCTTATTTCTGGGTCATCATTACGATATGGGAATTTTTTTTGTATCCGGCTATGAAGTCTCTAATTGGGTTGCTCCATATGGGATTTTCCCTGCAAGATCAATATTCAATAATCAAGCTTTTTTTGAAGAACTTCCAGGTATTGGGTATCCGCCACCTTGGGGACTCTTTCTTGGGCTGATGTACTTTCTTATCTTCGAACCTACGGGGAATATTTTTGTTTACAATTTGTCTATAAAACTCCCAAGTATTTTGAGCAATATCACTCTAGCTTTTATCATAGAAAGAATCGCTATTCAAGAAGGTATGAAAAAGGAAAAATCAGACAAGATATTCTATTTTCTCCTCTTCAATCCTTTTATGATCTATATTTCTGCGATTTGGGGGCAATTTGATTCTCTGGTAATCATGACTAGTATTCTGGCTATTATCTTTCTTTTTAATGGAAAAGTAAAAACTTCATCGGTTATCATGGCTTTCTCTGCCTCCCTAAAAATTATCCCATTAATTCTGTTACCTGCTTTGCTATTGTTCATAAAAAGAAACTATGATTTGAGAAGAACTTTAGAATTCATCTCGACTTTTTCAATACTTTTCCTATCGTTCGTATATTCACCTTTCATTATTTTTAATTGGGATCTCAGAATCATTTTGAATGATCTGGACTTTCATTTCATCAGAGCTGGTTGCTTTACATTGTTCAATATCCTTGATTTAATGTATAATACCGAAATCCTACCTCATAATATGCAATTCTTTGGCTATCTTTGGATTCTTGGCCTAACATTGGGTTATTATGAACTTAGGAAAACTAGGCTAAGAAGCAGATTGGATTTATTCAGGTGGGCGTTATCTTTAATATTCATACTGATGCTAACAAGGACCTGGGTTTCTGAACAGAACATCGCATTATTAATTCCATTGTCTGTACTTTATTCGATTCGAAATATTAGGGATTGGATTATGGTGGATCTGTTATGGATCCTTGCATTTATTTTCACGTTTTTCAACACAAGCCCTTTCCAAATGTTCTTTTTAATCTCTCCAAAACCTCTAAAATTCATAGAAGCTCTAGATCAGGTTTACAGGATTCCGAGATTGTTTCTGAAATTCATTACGGTAATACCTTGGCAGATAATTGGTTGGTTATACGTCATGCAGACTTTCAATAAAAATATTCGCAAGCGCACTTTCGCCCTTCAATGGAGAAATTAAATAAATGCATCATTATGGATTGAATTTCAATAAAGGCAGAGGTATTTTTGCCATCGCGTTCTTTTCCCTAATGGGATTTTTTCAACTTGTGGTTTATAGCAATTTATATTATTTAGGCGATCTAAGCGGCAATATATTCGTTTTTCTAGGAAATTTTATTTTTTTATTCATTGGATACATTTTCGCTATCTATTTTTATCGAGTAGGTAGGCTAAAAGAGAAATTTCCTAGCTTATTGCCCACCCTACTTTTTCTCTTTTCAATTTCTTTTAGAGCCATAATGGTGATCTCTGAGACCTATCTCAGTACTGATATCCTTAGATATTTATGGGATGGGATGCTCCTAAGTGAAGGGGTCGATCCCTATAGATATGTACCTTCATCAGCGGAACTTAATAGGTTTAAAGATGTGGAATATTATGAAGTTTATGATCATAAAAACGAATTTACTATCTATCCGCCTTTAGCGCAACTCTTTTTTGCGGTAAATTATTTTCTATTTGAAAATGACTCTTTAGGACTAAAGTCTATACTTTCGATATTTGACATCTTTAATGGAATACTAATCATTTTAATAACTTATAGGATAATGGGCAATCATTTTCAAGCCTATCATGGAGCTTTAATCTATCTTTGGAATCCGCTGGTGATTTTAGAATTTTCGAATAGTGGGCATATGGATGCATTAGCAATTTTTCTTATGTTTTTTAGCATATACCTTCTTTCCAAAACTTCAATCATCAGTTCTTTAGCCATTTTAGTAATGAGCGCATTGACTAAGTGGATTCCATTACTTATGATTCCTTTTTGGATAAAATTCTTCTTGAAAAAACGGTTGATGAGGCATTCGCTGGGAAGGGCGCTCTTCTTTTCTACTCTAATCACGACTATTCTTATTCTTCCATTTTATCTTAGTTCTGGATTTTATTTTTTAATGGGAATGATGGATTTCATTAAAAACTGGAGGTTTGAATCTGCTCTTTCAAGATTCCTTATCTTTCTATTGCCTTTTGAGGGTTCGAGAGAGATTCAAATTGTTAAGATGATGTCTTATTTGATTTTCATTGCATCATATTTATTGATTCTTTTACATTCACGCTTATCTAATGATATGGACTTAATAAGCCATCTAATTTTGATTCAAATCTTATTTTATCTAATATCTCCAGCAACATTTCCATGGTATACTTTATGGTTATTGGCCTTAGTCTCTCTTACTAGAATTGGCCTAATGACTTGGGCTAGTGTGACTCTAACAGGCATCGCGGTGGTAAATTATTTGCAGGAGTTCTCAACTCTATCAGGCTTTCAATTCTGGATGGCATATTCTATTTGGTTTATTCCTATAGTCGCCATAATATTGTTCTACTTGTCCAAATCAAATGCGATTAGAGGTTTTATACGAATTAAGAATAAATTAAAGGTATGATCTATGCATTTAAGTAGGCAATTTATTCGAATTAATCCTTGGTTAATATATGCCCCTCTTTGGATTCAGTGGGCCATCTTAAATTTTTCAGGTCCTGGTGCTTGGATTGGGCCAACAGTTCTTAAGCAGCTGCTTCTAGGACCAAGAATTGACTTAAATATTATTTTTCCAGTCACATGGACTTGCGCGATTTCATCATTCATTATTATTTTTTTTCTACTTAGAAATCGAACATCTTTGCTGAATTTATTGTCTATATCTGCAGCATCACAGTTTGGCGCGGCATTCCTTTTTGAATTCGTTTTTAGTGTTATTGCTCGATTTCTATTTGGCCATCATGTATTGCCCTTGGCGAATAAATATTATGTGATAGTGGGTATTTCATGGCTGAGCATGTCATTCTGTGGCATTGGTTTTTGGTCAAAGAATAAATTTCTTCTCGCCTTTATTGGATTTTTCATTGTTGGTTTTCTCATATGGATATTAATTGGATTTCCCATACTGAAAGGAATTCAAAGCGTATTCTTGAACTCTATTACAAAAATCGCTTCATTCGCAATCATTACCTCTCTTTATGTTGAACATTGAATTTGAAGACAGTGCATCCTTTTTTCATTGTCAATAGTACCTTAATATGTTGAGGAAGATATGAAAGGCAGCCTTTAGACTTCCTAGAACGCTTCCTGAAATTTTTGACTTACCTATTCTTTTACGAAACTTGACTGGTATCTCGACTATCTTTGCATTCGTTCTGGCTGCCTTAACGATCATTTCTGCACTCCACCCGAAAGTTTTAGAACCCATATCTAAAACTTCTAATGTATCCCATCTGATTGCCCTGAATGGTCCAAGGTCTGTCAGATTAAGACTATAGAGTTTATTGATCATCCATGAAAAGAATCTATTCGCGACTAAAACATGAAAAGGAAGGGCATTCAAACCTCGCTTACTTATTCTAGATCCTAATACCAGGTCAGCCATGCCATCCATTATTGGTTGTATTAGATTGGGCATCGATGAGACATCATCACTATAATCGGCATCAAGGAAAACGACTATTGATGGTGGGATTCTCTCAAGATACTTTAATCCTGCGAGGCAAGCTCTGCCGTATCCCCGATCTGGCTCCTCAATCAATATTGCGCCCTTCTTTCTCGCTTTAGTTGCCGTTTCATCAGTACTGCCATTGTCGACAACTATAATCCTAGAAGATAAGTAATTTGGGATGTCGCCAATAACTAATTCTATACTTTCCTCCTCATTTAATGCTGGGATTATTACTGCAATTTTTTCCTTCATCGAGATCCCAATGATGCATAATATAATGCGCTAAAATACTCCATCCGTTTTTTGTAATCCGTTTCTTGGAAATAATTCTCTATTAATATCTATATCGCTGATAAAACGATATGTATTTTCGCAGAAATTATCATCTCTATTCTTTAATTTGGAATCCAAGTCTCTCTTCAAGCGAATAAGATCTTTCAATGTATCTACATCATACCATTCATTAAGTAAGAAGATTGTTAGGCCTATAGCCTCGGCTTTCTTTATGGTTAATTTTGTTACTCGCGATGTGCTCCATGGTATCTCATTAAAGATTTCAGGGAAAAAAGATTTTAGACCTATGAGATAGTATCCCCCATCTTCACATGGACCTAAAATAATATCGAATTGATCGAGTCGCTGAAGTGCCAACCGTATATATTCTAACGGCAGATTTGGAGTATCGCTATCTAGAATTACAACTTTCCTGTACCCTTGATTAAGGAGTGTATTTGATAAATTAGTTAATCTCATTCCTAAATCGGCACCTACTTGGGAAATCAATGTAAATCCTGGCGCAATTTTTTTGAAAAAAGGCTCAGATTTTTCTGGAGTGTATGCTATGAATGGCTTCGCTTCTTTTATGTTCTTTACTTGGTTTATTTTATCTAGTATAAAATTGTGATATAGTGAAGCTGAGGTCTCAGGCTCTAATGGAGGAATTAGCCTAGTCTTAACCTCTCCTGGATTAGGCGCTTTTGCCATTATTGCTAAAGCACATTTATTGACATTATTGATTGGAAGGTATGACATTTTTATATATCCAATTTTTGGCCTTCAGAAAGAAATACGGATCAAGCTAGGGGAATCAAATGAAAAACCTGATAGAGAGTATGCTTGCGCGTTAAAAAATGTTTATCTGAAGTAGGATCTTAAATTTTTTTGCCGATCAATCTTTCACGTCCTACTTTACCTTCATCAGACGCGGAAACCCATAAACTTAGACCATTATCGGCCTCGTTAAACATTTCTTGCCCATATTGACTGATAATACTATCCTTCAATTCTTTTCTTAATTTGTTCTGATACAGATGGCAATGCTTTGCAAAATCCTCACTCAAATCTTCTTTTTCAATTATCTCGAAACCGGCATTCCTTAATATTCTTTCATATCCATCCAAAGTCTCGATGTATGGAAAGGCCATGAAGCTATTTAGATCTTCCCATTCTTGTTCTGGCATATTTCCTATTTGAATCCAATCTGTGAACGCTATTATCCCTTCATTCTTCAGAACTCTATAGGCTTCGCTTATCAACTTATTCTTATCGGTTATATAACACCATGCGTCCTGGCCCCAAACCACATCGAAAGTCCCGGCCTTAAAAGGCATATCTAGTCCATTTCCTAATTTGTATTCAACTAGGCTTGAAAGCCCCTCTTTTTTAGTTCTTTTCACAGCTTCATCTATCATCTTCTGTGTAGCATCTAGACCTATCACTTTACAGCCATATTTCCTAGCTAGGTGTCGTGCTGGTCCTCCAACTGCGCTACATACATCCAATATTACTGTTTCTTTTTTTATCCCAGCTTTTTTAGCAAGAATATCTGTCTCTTTAACTCCTCCAACATGTATTTGTTCGCCCATTAACATCTCCCATAATACGCCAACAGGGCCTTCATAGATTTCATTTACATCAGCTATTGTAAAATCTAATTTCTTACCACTTACTATCTCTGCCATATTATTACCACTCTCTCCTAAATCGTGCGTGTTTTTGGATTATATGACATTTTGGATCTTCCGCCAGTATATCTCCACATTCATAATAAGCAATTGCTCTACAACCCCAGCATACTGAGTTGTGCCTACAGGAGCTACAATATCCCGGCATGTTTTTTGGATCTCTTAACCTAGTTAATAGCAAATCATCTTTGTATTCGTTTACTATCTCCTCTAAAGAGGATTCAAAAACATTCCCAAACTCCTTCCTGATAACGGAACATGGCGTCACACCACCATCAATAGTCACGCAGATAGCTCCTCCACAATAGAATTTATTAGTATCCATCGTACTCATGGAGAGCTTCGAATCTGGATAGTTAATTTCATCCCTTCTCCTGCAGGCCTCTTTTATCTCTTGAATCGTAGGTAGCCATTCAGGATGGTCCTTAGCGAGACCGGCCATGCACATTTGGGTAAGGCAAGTCCTCATGCCCTTTTCTTCGAAGAAATATTTTATCGTTCTTTTAACATCCTCTCCAGCTAAAAGGCTCGTAAAGGTTATGCAATTAATCATTTCATCCGGTTTCTTTCCGAGGGATTGAACATTCTCAATCCCTTTCAATATCGCCTTTATCTTCTTTTTAGGATCACCGGTATGAAGTTTCCCATAGATCTCTTCATTCAGACTATCTAAATGCACTGAGATGAATCCTCCCTTAGATACCTCTACAACTTTCTCCGCCGTTTCCATAACCTCTAAGGGTATGCCGCTAGTCCAGATATTGTTTTTTAGTCCTTTACTCAAAGAGTAACTCATTGATTCATTCCATTCATTTCTTAGAAGTGGATCGCCACCGAGCCAGTCGATTGCCCTTATTTCCAATTTTGCGGCAGAATTTAGAATTTCGTCAATGCATTTATTTGGGAGTTCTTTCTTAGGCGCACCATCATTTGAGGCATAGCAATAAAGGCACCCCTGTTCACAAGATAGAGATGATTCTATCTGGAGTGAATAGACCTTCTCTTCTTTAAAATATTTCATCTCTTCAATATGATCAGGATGGAAACCACCATGAATCATTATAGAATCATTTTTCATGGATAATTCCTCTTAATGGCACTGTGTTGATGTTTCAAACATGTAAATTCAAAATTCAATATTTTCCAAGGGATGATCCATTTAATAAATATTAGTTGAAACTCGTTAATTCAGTCCCCGAAAATCATGATCGAGAACAATGGGATTACTATCATAAGTATGGACCAGATGAAACCTGTCTTTGCTATTTGAAGTCTTCCAACTTTACCAATGTACCTTTCTATTATGGCAAAAATAATCAAAATAAAAAGCATAGCGTTAAAAGTGCTTGTGGATAAGTGGTGTTCAATTGGAAGATATTTTAAATAAGGTTCGGGATTGTACCATCTGATTAGAAAAAAAATTAATGGCATATGAACGAGACCTAAATAAGAAAAGTTCATGAGATGTATCTTAAGCCATGCCATTAGCCTCGGCCTTGGGTATAAAAGTTCTATTCTTCTTTCCTTTTCTGCTAAGTAAAGGATGAGAATGATCCCTAACGATACAGTTGCTGCGAATGTAGCAACATCCCAGGACCAAAAAGCAAGTAGAATAGGAATAGTAAGAAAAGAAGAGAATACTGAGACTAGCTGGCAAGAAACCTTCCTTGTAAAGTATGATAATCCAACTGTTATGAAAATTATTGGGAGAGCAAAATTATGGCCCCAACGCGGGTCCTCAAGAAAGAGAGAAAAGGCGAAGCTTAGCCAAAAAAGAAGCCATGTTATGCCCAAGATAAGGATTCCAAATCCTGTATTCATGTATCTTTTAAAAATATTCTTCAAAAAGTATCATCTGGAAACGTGCTTAAGATTATTAGATATGTTGAAATAATTTATTAACGTTAACAAGCGTCGTTATCTATTTTTCCAAAGGTAGGTCTTCTCTATTCCCCCACTCTTCCCATGATCCATCATATAATCTTGTCTTGTATCCAAGTAGACGCATAGTAAAGTATCCATGGGCCGCTCTGTGACCAGTTTGGCATGATGTAATGACTTCTTTGTCTATAGTCAAGCCTGCTTCTTGATATATTTCAAAGAGCTCATGAGGGGTTTTGAAAGTTGCATTAGGAGTGAGAGCATTATTCCATTCCTCATTGATCGAACCGGGGATGTGTCCTCCCCTCTTTGATCTGATTTCAGTGCCATTGAACTCTAATGGGGTTCTGACATCCAATACTATTACCTTAGGATTCTCTAAATTCTCAAGAATATAATCTGCAGTAGCTAAAAGTTCAGGTTTTATTGTCGCTTTATAGACAGTTTCTTCATAAACTTGCACCTTCATAGATATAGGGTTGCCATCGCTCACCCATTTATACCAGCCACCATTTAGGATTCTAACATCTTCGTGTCCATAGTATTCTAAAGTCCAAAAAACTCTGGCTGCATCCAAACTGTCTCCTCTATCATAAATTACGGCTGTAGATTCAGGTGTTAAACTCAGCTCTCCAAGTATATTTTCAATTACTTCCTTTGGAACAACCATGCCCCTTGTGCCATTCACAGTCGCCCTTATTTTTTTAAATTCTAATCTGACAGCGTTCTCGATGTGCCCCTGATCATATTCTTCTTCACTTCTGACATCAATTATTCTGACATCGGATTCATTTAGATGGGCTAAAATCCAATCTCCATCTACTAAAAGATGCGCATTTGCATATTCCTCTGAGGTTATAGTAGCCCGTTCGAAATAAAGAAAGTAAAAACCGATAGAAACTGCGATTACTACGAGTGTTATTATGGAAAAGAACTTTTTATTCAAAAACGAACAATCCCTTGATTATGGTCGCGTCAGCAATGACGCACGTAAATAGTATTTTAGTGCGCTAATCCTGTTGCCCCATCCTTCCAATCCTGCTAATGTCTTTGAGGGATTCTTTTAGCAAGCCAGTAGCTCTAACTATATCGGAAGATGTTATTATGCCGATTAGTTTCCCATTGTTAACTACTGGAAGTTTTTTGATATTGTTTCTAAGCATCAACCTTGAAGCAGACTCTACGTCGGCATCTTCTCCTATTGTAATCAAAGGACCAGACATAACATCTTTAGCTTCTATTACATTTAAATCCCTGTCAACCTCAATTAGACTTTTCATAGCGTCCCTCTCGGTGATAATACCTTTCGGCCTATCGCCCTCCATAACGATAACAGAACCGATATTAAATTTAACCATCTTTTGTACTGCTTCTCTAAGCTTTGAGTCGGGTCTAACAGTCTTAATATTCTTACTCATCACGTCTCTAACTAAGACTAAAGAAGACATATCATCAAACTCCTTTAGACAATGCACTCATTAAAGTATAAAAAGATGTATTAATTTATTTAGCTCGTTATCCTTTGCGATACGAATAGAAACCTAATTTAAGACCGAATGATCAATACATGATGATTTAGGTAGCCTAAAGGCGATTTTCTATTGAGTCAGATAGAAAGAGCAGTAAGAGAATTCCTCGAAAGATTGGATCGAAACGAAGTTGAATTCAAGAATATTTCTGAAGATGATAAAAAATCCCTGGAAGAAAAAGTCTCAAAATATAAAATCGGAGTTCAAAAATTTGGTGCTAATAGCAAGGTAGCTAGATTGAACGAAAAAAAACTATTCGATGCAATAAACTCACTTCGTGTCGATGGGCATGTGCGATATAAAATCTAGTGCTAAAGTATTGAGCGTTTTCATATTTCTATATGCAAGTATGACCTAGCGAGGTAACCTATACAAAACGTTAGAGCCGCTATTCCTAGACTTATCATAACCATCTCGAGAAATCTGCCTTGGAAAGATATGTCCTTAGCGACTGATATGTAGAATGTGAAGAAGAAAATTACTATGATTGCATTGATGATTGTAAGCCCCAATGCGAAGTAGATATTGGAGAGAAGAATAAATGGAAAGATCAGAAACAGAACAGTAAGGAAGTAAGCTGAGCTCGTATAGAAAGATGCTTTTGTTGGTTTCAACCCGGTCTCTTCTGATTTGGTTGCCAAATATTCAGAAGCAGCCATCGATAAAGAAGCGGCAATTCCCGTAATAAAACCAATCATTGCGACTAAATGTCGATTTTGAAGAGCAAAAGTAAAACCTGCAAGCGCTCCAGTGAGCTCTACAAGAGCATCATTCAAACCCCTGACCATAGAGCCAACATACTTTAGGCGTTCTTCGTCTATCATCTCAATAAGCTGTTTTTCATGCTCTTCCTCGTCTTCTTCGATTTTATTAGCATTTGGTACATACTTCGATATCTCTCTATAATTAACTTGTGCTTGCTCTTCTCCTTTCTCCATTAACTTAATTCCAAAAGTAATTCCAAATAATCTTGAGATGAGAACATACTTCCATATCTTCAACTTATCAGGTTTTACATCTACACCTGTAATCCTCTTCCAGAATACATAATGGTCGAGCTCTTCCTTAGAGACTCGCTTTAGAATTTTCTTATTATGCGCATCTTTAACCGATTCCGACAACTTTCTGTAGATAAAATGTTCTGTAACTTCATTCTTCTGAGCAGTATGAATCGATTTCTTTATGCCCTCATCAGGCAACAAAATTCACTTTTAATCGTTCGTGCATCATTAAGTAATTATTATATTATAAAAAGATGAGCATACCGTTTTAAGAGTCAAGAGAACATCGCTTACGCTTACATAAATGTTTAATGATAAGAATGTTAGAAATTATGCTGGGTTTCTAATGATCTAAGGAGACTGTTCTTTAATGAGTGAGTTGAAATTTAGGATTGCCCAAATATCTGATACGCACATTTCCAAATATGGTAACTTTGTAGAAAAGATGTTTGATAAGGCTGTAAAGGAAATAAATAGGATGGATCCTAGGCCCAATGTCATCATTCATACTGGCGATATTACAGACCATGGAGTATTGGCCGACTACGAGTTGGCACTCGAAAAGATTAAAACGTTTGATATTGAAGTCATCTTGGCTCCTGGAAACCACGACGAACGTAATGATGGCCATTCGCTATTTAGAGAGTTGGTGGGACCGCTAGATAATGAATATCAAATTGACAATGCCTCGATTTTTGTTATGAATAGTCCAGAACCTGATAGAGACGACGGTAGGTTGGGCCGAAGAAGACAAAGCTATCTAGAAAATAAATTGGGTAAGATTTCAGAAGAAAAAATCAAGATTGTGGTTTTTCATCATCATCTGATTCCAGTCCCATCTGCTGGTCGGGAGAGAAATCTCCTTGATGATGCGGGCGACATTCTTGAAACCGTTCTGGCTCATGAGGTAGATTTGGTTATGATGGGCCATAGGCATGTTAGGCGATTCTTATGTGTCGATAGAACGTGTTTAATAAATGCTGGAACAGTCTCGAGCATAAGAACCAGAGGAAGGTTAGGTCATTCATTCAACATAATTGATATTTCATCAGACGGAAAAGTAAAAATCATTGAAAGGAACCTTTCGGAAGAAAAAGATTTGCTAACTGCAGAATATTCAATTCATTGAAAGGAAGGACTATCTGAATCCAAAAT
>CAYFUV010000118.1:0-23898 GCA_964346435.1 uncultured Candidatus Bathyarchaeia archaeon
GATTTTTATTCAGGCACTTGCGCTTCAGCAGCCGGTGGTTTCACAACTATTTTGGATATGCCAAACTCGATTCCTCCAACCGACTCAAGTAATAGATTGCGTGAGAAAATCGGTCTAGCAAAGAAGAAAATTGTTGTGAATGTGGGCTTTCATGCTATGTTGGCAGGAAAAGCTTATGAATTGTTGGGAATGGCCGAGATGGGCGCTTTGTCGTTCAAATTGTATCTCAACAAGCATGCGAGCAATTTAGATGTTGGTGATGATAAAGCTTTAGAAGAAGTGATGCGAGAATGCGCAAAGATAAATATTCCTTTGACAATTCATGCGGAAGAATTTATTACAAAAAAGATGGAACGAATAAATTCCCTAGAAAATCTCCTAAAAAAACATAAGGCTAGACTTGAGATTGATGCTGTTAGAAGGATTCTAGGACTAGTTGGGAAAAGTGGCATTCAGGCCCATATATGCCACGTTAGTTCTAATGAGGCATTGCACTTAATTGAGAGTGCTAAAAACAAAGGGCTTAAAGTAACATGCGAAGTTACGCCCCACCACCTCTTTTTGAATAAGGAACTTTTCAGAGAATTTGGCACATTAGCTCTAACGGACCCACCTATTAGGAGTAAATCTAATGCTAAGAAACTTTGGAGAGCTCTACTAAAGGGTCAGGTAGATATAGTTGCAAGTGATCATGCCCCGCATACATTGAAAGAGAAACTTTGTTCGTATTTGGAAGATTCGCCTTCAGGCATTCCTGGTCTTGAAACTACACTCCCGATTTTGCTCACTAAGGTAAATTCAGGCAGTCTATCGATGAGAAGACTTGTTGAAATTTTGGCTGAGAAACCTGCTGAAATTTTTCATATGCGTAGGAAAGGATTTTTAAGGAAAGGAAAGGACGCTGACATAACATTAGTAGATATGAAAGCTAAGCATAAGATAGACTCAGAAAAACTTCATACAAAAGCAAAATACTCTCCATTTGATGGATTCGAGTGCAAAGGGAAACCTGAGAAAGTTATTGTTTCGGGCGAGGTTATAATGGATTCTGGGCAAATAATTGCTAATCCGGGTGTTGGCACGGTTATAAAACGAGGATGACTTATGGAATTCATTACAGATTCTATGCTTGGAAGTTTAACCAGATGGTTAAGACTGATCGGTTATGATGTCAAATATCTCAAAGATTATGATGATTTAGAATTAATTAAAGAGGCAAAGAAAAAAAATAGAATATTGCTCACAGGCGACCTCGAGTTATATAGGCAAGCAAAAAAGAGAGGAATAGATGTCTTACTTATAAAAGAAAAAGGTAAAGCTGAGATGCTTGCCCAAGTTGTTGATAGGTATGGTTTAAACCTCAAAGTCGATCCAGCCAAATCAAGATGTCCAAAATGCAGTTCACCTGTAAAGGCTATTTCGAAAGAAAAGATACAAAGTAAAGTTCCTCCCTCTACTTTAAGATTTCACGAAGATTTCTGGATTTGTACTAATGGCGAATGTAATAAGATATATTGGTATGGAAGTCACTGGAAAAAAATTGAAAAAGTATTGAATATAGTGAAGAAATTAACAAGGGAATTAAAGGCAAATGAATAAATCAGATTTAACTATTAAGGAAGGGATTTTTCTAATAAAATTGGCTCGAAAATCTATAGAAGAATACTTAAGAAATGGAACAAAGGTAGAACCACCCCTTGAAACTCCAGAAATATTGAAAGAAAAATCTGGCGTATTTGTTACCTTAAACAAGGAAAATAAATCTAAAGAATTGAGGGGATGTATAGGATATCCCTACCCAACAGAACCTCTAGTTATTGCACTAATAAATTCGGCTATTGATGCAGCTACAGGCGATCCAAGATTTCCATCCATATCGTTAGATGAGTTGAATAAAATAGTTATTGAAGTCAGCGTATTAACGCAACCAGAGCTGATAAAAGTTGACAAAACGTTGGAGTATCCAAAAAAGATCTCAGTTGGTCTAGATGGGCTCATCGTAGAAAATGAGCTTAATAAAGGCCTATTGCTACCTCAAGTACCCTTGGAATGGGGATGGGATGTGGAGGAATTCCTAGCACATTGCTGTATAAAAGCAGGATTGCCCCCTGATAGCTGGATATTAGAAGATACAAAAATCTACAAATTCCAAGCGATAATATTTAAGGAAGAAAATCCTAACGGAGAAATCCGCTTAAGAAATATTCGTTAAAAAAGCCTAAGAATTTGAATTACTCATATCTTATTCCTTTGATTTTAATTCATAGTGAATTACTAAAGCCTCGCCTAATGGAATATTTAATTCGATTGATATCTCCTTTGGGGTGATGTTAGGATTCCTTTGCGATAATGTATTCTGAACATATCTTTTATGATATTGATACATAGTCAATGCATGGGCTGTTTCAGTTAAAATAGGCCAAAGTGGATTTTTCTCATAGGAATTATTCTCCAAACACAACTAAAAAATTTCACCTTTTAAACCGATATTTACGTGACTTAGAGCACGCGGTAAAAATCGGGCGCAAGCTAGAATCAGAAATCCGTCATTACCCTAAATTGATCTACTTCTTCAATACCCATCTCGTGAAGAAATGCTCTTGCTGCGCCTGCGACATCTTTAGCGCAAGTTATGGCACGGCCAACAACAATAATGTCCGCTCCAGACGAGAGCGCTTTCTTAACTTTATTTACTCTTATTCCGCCGGCTACTGCTACAAGAACATTGCTGTCGCAGATTTTTTTAATTTCTTTGACGTTTACCCATTCTGACTCTTGTGTTTTCTCTACATCTATTGCTCTGTGAAGTTCAACTATATTTGGTTTAACCTTTAATTTTTTAAGAACCGATACAGGATTTGTAACATTCAAAGTATCCATCAATGATAAGGCGCCAACTTTTTTGCACTCTTCTATGAACTTTTCCATTGTGCTAATCGGGGCAAGACCAGAAAAACCAATAACGTCCGCCGTTGCATCTCCCGCCATTCTAGCCTCTAAGTTTCCTGTATCTAATGTTTTAAGATCGGCCAACACCACTGTCTCTGGTCGAAGTTGATGGATCTTCTGCACCACCTCCACCCCATACCTCTTTATCAGTGGTGTACCCGCCTCGATTATTATGGCGTCGCTCCTGGGCAATGCTCTGACAATGCCCTCAACTCTTCTCCAGTCTGGGATGTCGAGGGCTATCTCCAAATAAGGGGGTTTCTTTAGGTTATTAATTCTAAATCCTATCATAGCATGTATAGACTTATCCTTCTCCTCTAAAACTTTATCTATAGATGGGAACTTTTGTATGGCTCGCATCAGTGCTAGCTTGGTAGCTGCATAGTTATATCTGTATATTCTTTGGTAATCCTTTCCACGTGGATGTATAAAAACTGAAACTATAACTGCCAATTCCTCCGTTGACTCCTTTGGTATTATACCCTCTTCTACAGAGTCCGCAACGGCTTTGGCCACAGCGCTTTGCGCTGGTCCAAACATCTTCTCAGCATCTTCAAGACTTCTTATTGTCACCTTGGGTACTATGAGCGTTGTTGGCTTAACAGGGAGATTTGGCCTTATTACGCCTAGAATAGGCGTATGACCTTCTATGGGATGAGCGATAGAATTGGTGAAAGCACCGCCCACGGCACCATTCTTGATACCTATGATTAGGTCAATATGCGCAATTTCAGGCTCCTCTCCTACCAGAGCTTCTCCTACCAAGAAATCCTCATCAATCATAGTGGTCGATCCTATACTCATACTTTTTTTCTTTTGCAAACTCTGTCAGTTCACTATCCTCATGCCATATCCTGATGTGGATAAAACCGCTTCTTGTATCGAGTCCCATGATCTCTCTAACGAAAGTTGGAAAATCCGGAGGGAGTGTTTTGTTATTCCTTATAATATGATCCAAATAATCCTTTAGAAAAGTAATCCTGCCTTCTTTACCCTTTGTTTTTAGTTTTATCTTCAACTTCTTATGAAAGACACTTTTTCCCTCGCTGGCCTTGGTGTTGCTGGTCAATATAATCACAAGAATTCAACAATCATTGCTTCATTATTTAATTCTTTCCATATTAATCGGCAATAGCTCAGACTAATTGATCTAAATGAAAAACAAAAGATATGAACTAATTCAAGATGAATTTTTATTATCTAGCGCGCGCACTTCGTCGGATCGTCATCAGGATTAGTGCGCTTGAAGTGATAGTAAGGAAGAAAAGAAGCGCATACATCAGCGACATATTGTTTTCTGATTGTATTTCAGTTTGAATCTTTGTTGATAGGAGCGTTTTCATTTTAGTCTCATAGATTACCTTTGTAACTGTTGTGGTTTTTACTATTGTGCTTAACTTTTTGCTTGTGGTTAGAAACTTAGTGGTCTTTTCAGTAGAAAACGTGATTCCCTCTTCCTCAAGCTTAGCAATATTAAGGTAATGTTTTGCGTATGGGTGTAATGGATTGAGTTTTAATACCTCAGTGAATTCGATTATTGAGGAGTTATACTCACCAATCCATAGAAATTTAAGGCCTTTTTCATAATGTTCATCGATTATACTCCTAGTATTTACAATGGACTCTTGCTCAAGAAGATATTGGGCTATGTTGATAGGAACTAAGAAGTTCTCTGTCATCTTTGTTATGGGTGATATGAACCCGAATGTTGCTATTCCCACTACTTCTCCTTTTGAGTTAAAAACTGGCCCCCCGCTGTAGCCAAAAGTAATATCGGCGTCTGTTTGAAAAGCTTCCCATTCCTCCATAGGCTTCATACCGACTATTCTGCCTTTCACCTGTTGTATTTCAAAAGGATCTTCGGAAATTTCTGAATAGAATACTGGAAATCCTAAGACCGTAACTTCATCCCCAATCTCTACTTTATCTGAATCACCAAGCCTCACAGTTGGGAAGAGATATTCGTTCGTTGAATTGGCCCTTATCAAGGCCACATCCTTCGAAGTTCTTAATCCTATTGGATCCCCAGATACTACCTTAACAGCATCGAAAGCTTCTTCTCCAAAAGTAATTTCAATTCTTTCTTCTTCAAGCGTGAAGTTTCCATGCTCAATTAAGTAACTATAATAAGATTGTAAGAAAAGATCGTATTGCTCATACGATATCGCTTGCTCGTTGATAAAGAAATCAGCTATTTGGAGTGCTTGATCGAATAGATATCCGAATTTTTTATAATACTCTGCATCTGTGATATGGGCATTGGTAAGGATGAAGCCGTCTGACGTTATTATGAATCCTGATCCATTCCAGTCTCCGACTACCTCCTCGAAATAGAATTCGGACTGCGGATTAAAAATAAATCCTCCATTTTCAAAACGGAATTCGGGGTATGGAACCTGGAAACGTGCTTTGTAGTGGACACCTATCTGGATGACGGCTGGTTGATATAAGGCAGTATCATCGCTATGATATTGAGGTTTGGTAGAATCAATGATGCTTAGTAACAAGACAATTATTAGTATCAGATAAATAGGCCTAGGTCTAATCATAATATTCGCATCTACTCAAATATACTCAAAAAAAGGAGAGTCTTCAGTTTATCTACGTTTTTCTACGATCTTTGTACCGCAGTTGGGGCAAGCTCGTGCGCGTGCGCCAGTACTGGAACGAGTTATGATCAGTCCAATTATTGCGACAACGGCTATCGCTGCAGATATTATTGCTCCATAAGTCACGTAGAGGATTGTTGAATCGAGCCTCCATAATGCGGTTATGGTCTTACTTCCATCCATGGCTGTTGTTCCTTGCGAAGATGCGGTTACGACGTCCCCGCTCCATTGTTCGAAAACCCATTTCTTGCCAAATCCTGCCTTAACAGGCGTAGTGACTTCGAACGTTGCAGTCGAACCTTCATCGTACCATCCTGCTCCTATGGGGTTCCCATATAGGGATTTGACGTCTAGATAATATTGAACCTCATATTTAGCTTCTGCAACATAGGGTTTATCGACATTTATTGATATAGGATTTCCTGCTACTTTTCCGCCATCGACATACCATGAATCAAATACATATCTTTTTCCTTGATCAGCCTTAATAATCTCAGGTGCACCTTGAAGAATCCTGCTCGTCCCCTCATCATACCAGTTGTCTTCTATAAAACCTAGTACATTGGCAGGGCTACTTCTTGCCAATAAGTGATGAATTGCCCTATAGTTCGCTATTGCCGTCTTTGGTCTATCCATCATCACAGATCCAGAAGGAGAGTTTCCTGAGAAATCTCCGCTCCAATATGAGAAGAGATATTTCGTCTCGGCACCATCGTCAATTTCTTTTGAGGCCGATATGGAAGCACTTGTCCCCTCTCTATACCAGCCCTCGCCTGTTATTGTTGCGCCTGTTAAGTCTGTATTAACCTTAAGGTAGTACTCATATACCTTAACGTTTCTGTAAGAATAACCTGTGTAGTAATATGGCAGGTATTCAATGTTGTAATGGGTAGCATTATAATAATCTCGATATTCCCAATAACCAACATACGGGGCTTCGTACTTCACTTTCTCATAATGCCATCTCTCTGCATCGGAAACATAGGTATATTTGGTAGATTGGGCACTCCCAACATCTATTACATTTGCAAAGAATAAGCTCGCAATGAGCACAAAGATTAGCGATAATGCGACTCTTTTCATCAAATTTTTCACACCAATCATATATTATATTTAATTCAAACCTAATTCGCTATCCCTAAAAAATATTACTCGTATAATCTAAATTTGTTAATTTTTGATTATTAAACCATTTTTCAAAATAATATCAAATTCTATCCAAAATTCAAGGTCATATGGATTATAAAACTAAATTTTTAACTTAACCTGGTCTATTAGAAAGATTAATTGGATTAATTGAATCTAGATTTAGAACGAAGAGACTTGAAATACTCATTAGTTACCGGCGCTTATGAAAGCATGGAAGCAACAACGAAAAGACTTGAAATGACAGACTATCTAGTTGATCTTTTTAAACAAACTCCATACAACTTGATAGATAAGGTTGTTTACTTAACTCAAGGTAAGCTTTACCCAGACTACATGGGAATTGAACTTGGTTTAGCCGAGAAATTAACCTTAAAAGCATTGAAGATTGGTTCTGGAAGGTCTGATTCGGAAATTAAAAAAATATACAAAGAAACTGGGGACATAGGGAAAACGGCCGAGAGAATTCTGTCAAAAAAGCAGCAGCATTCTTTACTCAAAGAATCTCTAACCGTAGAGAAAGTATATGACACTTTTAACAAAATAGCTCGATCTACAGGTGAAGGCGCCATAGAAACAAAAGTTAGGCATCTCGTTAGCCTATTCAACGACGCTACTCCCAATGAAGCCAAATATATCATAAGAATGGCATTAGGAAAGTTAAGACTTGGAATAGCTGATATGACTATGTTAGATGCATTAGCTATTGCTTTTGGTGGTGGGAAGGAAACAAAAGAAATTCTTGAGAGAGCATACAATTTGTCTTCAGACCTTGGTCAAGTAGCTAGATCAGTGGCTTTAGGGGGTGTGGAGGGAGTAAATAAAATCAAAATCAATGTTGGCAAACCTATTAGGCCCATGCTAGCTGAAAGGTTATCTGATCCCAAGGAAATCTTAGAGAAACTTGATGGAGAAGGGTCCGTAGAGTACAAATATGACGGTCTTAGGATACAGGCGCATATTCATCCAAAAGATGTAAACCTCTTCTCAAGGAGACTTGAGAATATAACCAGTCAATTTCCTGATGTTGTTGAAAGCTTGAAAAAAAGTATAAAGGTAAAAGAAGCAATTGTTGAAGGCGAATGCGTTGCTGTGGATCAGAATACTGGAGAACTGTTGCCTTTTCAAATGATATCCCAAAGAAGAGGCAGAAAGTATGAGATTAAGAGAATGACTGAAGAAATTCCAGTCACACTATTCCTTTTCGATGCGTTATACGCGAATGGTCAAGACTTCACTCTTAAGCCATATCTGAGAAGAAGGCAAGAACTGAAGAAAATTATCAAAGAAGATGAGAGAGTCAGGATATCTTGGCAGCATATCATGAAGAGCACTGAGGAGATAGATGCGTTCATAGATCAAGCTGTATCTGATGGATGCGAGGGTTTGATGATCAAATCTGTAGCTTCTGATTCTATCTACAAAGCGGGAGCTAGGGGATGGACATGGATAAAATATAAAAGGGGGTATAAATCGGAAATGGCCGATACTGTTGATCTGGTTATTGTCGGGGCCTTTTATGGAAGAGGAAAAAGAGCAGGTTCTTATGGAGCGCTATTATTGGCTGCATACGATAAAGAGGAGGACATATTCAGAACTGTTACTAAGTGTGGAACCGGTTTCACAGATAAAGATTTGGCCGAAATTCCCATGAGGCTTAAATCATATTTAATGGATGAAAAACACTCGCGAGTAGATTCCAAACTCAAACCAGATGTATGGTTCACTCCGTCACTCGTATTAGAAATTATAGGAGACGAAATAACTCTAAGCCCTGTACATACTGCTTGTATTGGTGCTATAAGGCCTGATAGTGGCCTTGCGATACGTTTTCCAAGATTTACAGGGAACTATAGAACAGATAAATCAGCAGAAGATGTAACTACGGTAAAAGAAATTTTAGAAATGTATGAAAAACAATTGAAGAGATTATCGGCATGATCACGGGCTAACCTTTCTTAGTAACGCGAGGGGAATTCTCTTTTCTTAAGTTTCGTAAACCCTCTAATCCAATTATTTTCTCATCAAAAGATTTAATGGAATCCAGATATCGTTCCGCAGCGGATACCCAAGAAGTTGCAAGGTCAATGTTTATCGTTTCCATTGGACTATGGAACCTATTTTTATGAAAGTCTGAATGTAAGAGGACCATTCGTAAAGATTCTGAAACGTGTTCGTTCTCTTCTTGATATCTTTTAAGACTTGCCTTAAAGCCTCTCAGAGATTCCATCTCAGTAAAGAGAAATTTTAACAAGGGGATGTCGCTGGTGTTTGACTTATGGGTCTTATATAATTTCCAAAATTTTTTCCAATCAATTTTCTCATAATATGGATTGGAAGCGACACTCATGAGCATCATATACTTTCCCAATTCCTCTAAAGAGAGTTGAGATAAGAAGAAGGCCCTGGCCCAGCTATCATTCTCTAATAAAATTTTTGCGTCCTTTACGAGCCTATCTGCATTGATTAAAGTTTTTCTTCTCCCCTCATCTATTTGCGTAAGCGTTAATTTTTTTAGTTGACTCATGCTTTTCTCAACAGCACGCGCCCTTGGCGGGGTATATATTATTATGATACTGGAATTAATAAGTTCGCGTAAAAATATCGTTGATTAAGGCGTGCGTGCGCTTCACTTTTTTACCTCTTTAACCTGACTTGGAGAACACCATTCTTGTATGTGATGTTGTTAATCCTAATCCTTTCGGGCATATTTACGACTTTTTTAAAACCCTGACCTGCATTTATCTTGAGTTTCCTATTCGAGAAGTTTACTTTTACTTCTTTTTCTGGGCCTGGCACTTTAGCAACTAAAACTGTCTCATCGTCTTCATCTATTAAGTCGTAAGTCCACGACTCATCGTAACGCATGCGTGCACCGCCACGAGATAGGTTAAAGACATAAGGTCGTTTTAAGAGAAAGCCTCTAATCTCTTTTAGCCAGAAAATGAGTAGCGCAACTGCAATTCCAGACAGGAATATGCCCAGAAGCCCTCTTTGTAGGCGTACAAATAGAGCAATCACGCCCCCTATGATTAGGATTCCAAAAACCGTTGTTAGAAACGAGATTAATTCTTCTAACTCTCTTTTATTCAATCTTAAATCCTCCACATCAGGATTCAACAGTCGATTCGGATATCTTCTCCCAGAGCTCTAGGAACTTTTCAAGCTGCTCGCCTGCCTCCTGATACTTTCCTTGGGCCCAAAGCTCTTGGTAGGCTTGTAGATGAGATTTTGCGAGTAGTATCAGGTCTTCTAAACTTTCGACCTCTTCCGGTGGTTTTGCCGGTTCAGATACTCCGGATAGCTCAGATAGATAGGCTCTGAAAGCTTCCTCGGCATTAGCCCCGAGGCCTACATGATAATCGCCTGTGAATGCCGCACCTACGCAAGCAATAACTCCCATTTCAGTAACTACTCCTCCGGGACCTGCAGTGTAGACTGGAATAAAGTATACGTCGTGCAAACCAATCCTGTATAATATATTGTCTCCGATACGTGGCTCTCGAAGAAGCGTCTTCAACTGCGCAAATTCAGAATTCTTTTCTAAAGCCTCTTTAGTCCCAGTAGGACCAAGCAGCTTTGTTTTAGACTCCAATGGGACTCTATAGAAGACCATCTCTCCTGTATGTGGGATATCATTTCTGACAACCATGTAGCCAGCTAGATTTCTGCCTCTTGCTCCCCTAAGCTCTAGGGAAAGCAGGCCTATATATTCCATATCTTCAAATTCAGGCGGTTTTGAGAAGATAAAGTACGTAGTCAAGCCTTCAGGGACTTCAAAAAACTCTTTAGCTACTATGAAAGTGGATGGATCCGTTACATGGTAGTAATTGAACATTCCAACCCTCCATTCGAAAAGCTCTTGAGGATACCTGAGCTGTTTCTCAAGCCATGAAGGAATCTCAGTGGTGACGTAATCATCATAGACTGATTTGAAAAGCTCGCTAAAGAAATCATCGCCTGTTATTAGAAGTTTAATGTCCCCTTGGCGAATATCGATTAAAGCGAAACCTACAAGTCTCATCATGGGGTTTCCACTACTCCATGGTACAATCCACGCATCCAGTTTCACTACTAGGGGCATTACGTAATACGTGTTCGGCCCATCATTGACGGGATACGCATCTATGTATCTACCGTCAAAATAATATTCAAAATATGGGAAGAGCATTTCCATGCGATCGTAAATATCTCTATACCTTAACACATGGATTTTTTGATCTCGGAAAGCAAGGAAAAAGTTAAACTCGTAAATCCAGCTCATGGGCGGAGGCACTTCTATTCCCCCATCGCCATCGTAGAAGTATCCTTCCAACTCGTCACTTTTTACTCGATCTACAGGATAAGCCGCCCAAGTTTCTTGGAAAAGCCCTCCCTCGCCATAATAGATTCGCCTCTGATCGAAGTAATCGCTAGTCTCTACCACTCTGCCTTCTTGAGCATCCAGTAAATAAAATCCATTGGGAACATGAGTATATACAAGGTGTTCAGCATACCATCTATCCCCTGGCCTAACTGTTTCTGGCAAAAGAGGCTTCATAGAAGCCGCCCAATAGAGCTTTTCCTCAAATCTTATTATGTCTGAGTCTTGGTAGTCCACATAAGGTATAAGACCTATCTCTGGTTTTAACTTAGAAAAGCTCGCTGACCAATCCCAAAGCCTAGCTGAGGATATTAGATTCCGATGTTCATTGACATATGTATTTATCTCCCCTTCAGGTATAGGAAAGAGGCTAAAATTGTAAGGTACTTCCTTTACCTGATCGATTTGTGCAAAATGACGATTTACTGCTATTTGTTGGGTAGTATATGGTCCCAGCCATTCAACTTTTCTAGCATCCGCAATGCTGTTATTTATGGTCATAATTGAGAAAACAACGAGCCCAATCAATATTATGGGCATGATTCTGATCCCTATACGGCGTTGAGTGAAGAAGATCCTCTCTTTTTTTGAGTTTTTTATCAAATCCCAAGAGGCTATAAGTAGGAAAATAATGCCGATAGAGGCAAGCCCAATGATAATGTATCTTGTGTTATAATTGATGAATGAAGTGAAAAAACTGTTGAAGAAGACCCAAAGGAAACCCAGTCCAAGTATGGCCCATAAGGTTGCTAGTTTCCATCCAATTGGTCTAGGCCCTTCTGGGGGCTCAGACGCCCCGCCAGTCAGTATTCGAATTAACTGAGTAATTCCGATTAGGATTAATAACCTTGCACCTATTGCGCCAAGAATAGGGGTCACTAAAAAGGTTAATGTGGGCAACATTGGGATGACGATTGAATTGGCGTACGCTCCGTCAAAAGGAGGAGTTGTAAATGGCAGAGGAAATATTTTCCATATGCTCGCTAAGTTGGGATCCCATCCTTGTTGCATAGCATATATGGCTAAGCCAAAGAATGTATTGCCGAATGCAAAGATCCCCAAAAGGAGTTTTGTGATCTGCCAGGCGATGAATTTGGGCCCGGAGAGTTTGAAATCGGAAAAACTAGTGATGCCAGTGTAGCTTTTCCCTAACTCTTCTTCCACACCCTTGTATTTGAAAGCATTCGATATGATATGAAAGAACCAAAATGTTAAAGATCTACGATTCTTAACGTCAATTCTTACCAGGGCTAAGGCCGAAAGGATTAGTCCAGAATATAGCAAAAAGTATATTGGGCGGATAAATAGTTCCCCGAACTCCTTTAAATTTAGCCAAAAAGTCACTATTGCGCCGCCAGCCACCCAGATAACAAATAGTAAAGCTAATATCGCTATTATCCAACGAAATCGTCCCAGGGAAGGGCGAGGAATTTCCCGTTCCTCATCGTCAGTATCATAAGACATTAAGATCGAGAAATTAATGTTCATTCGTGATTAATAAATTTGAATACAAAATAATTGCGGGAGCTTAAACTCATTCTGAGAAATTTGAAAACTTAGGCCGTATATCAGGTGTTTGCGAAAGATATATCTTCTTTTAAATTGAAAAAATCTTTCTTAAAAGGATGATTAATTCTTTGGGGGGCTTTCTCTATGAAACAGAATGATTTTGAAAAATTAGAAAGAGAAATATACAAGATTAAAATCGTTGATACTCACGAACACTTGCAGAAGGAAAAAAATAGAATAAAATCTAAGATCGATCCTTTCAAAACTCTCCTATCTCAATATATTTCATCAGACCTTATCTCCTCAGGCATGAGCTTTGAGGAATTAAGCATCATAGTGGACGATAATGTACCGCTTGAAGAGAGATGGCAAAAGCTATCTCCATATTGGGATGATGTGCAAAATACTGCATATGCTAAGTCGATAAGAATAGCCCTCAGGGATTTGTATGGCATAGATAGAATTGAAGAAAAGACAATCAAGGAGTTGGCCAGAAAGATGAATCAGAGAAACAAAAAGGGGCTATACAAATGGGTTCTAAAGGATAAGGCTGGGATAGAGATAGCTTTACAAGATACAATATTGAAAATAAGAGGCCACGATTTCTGGAATGTGGCGCCTATTGAAAAGACAATAGATGTAGATAGAAGTCTATTCGCCCCTGTTCATAGATTTCACGATTTCATATTCATCACGGAAAGAACCGACTTGGATTTTTTATCTAAAAGGTTGGGTTATCCGATCCATTCGCTTGAAGACCTCTTGAAGGCCTTTAGGATCGAGTTTGAAAGACTTGCGTCAAAAATTTACGCTGTGAAAGTTTGGATCGCATACAGAAGAAGCATCTTTTTCGATAAGACAACTTATGCGGATGCTGAAAAGGTCTTCAATGAAATATTGAGGCAAAGGAGCTTCAAGAGAATAGACGTTGGTGATATGCGATTGACTTTTCCCGAAGGAATTGCCTTCGAAGAAGCTAAGCCTCTTCAAGACTTTATGGTACATGAGATGATAAGGCTTTCAATAAAACATCGGCTTCCAATACAAATTCACACGGGCTTTCATGAAGGAAACGAAAACATAGTTGAAAATTCTAATCCAATGAAGCTAGTCAATTTGTTCTTAGAGTATAAAGAGGCAAAATTTGACATATTTCATGGCGGCTACCCTTTTCTTGACGAGACAGCCGCATTAGTAAAGAACTTTCCAAACGTATACGTGGACTTTTGTTGGCTTCATCTGCTCGCACCCTCTGTAGCTAGAAGGGTACTCTATGAATGGTTAGACTCGCTTCCTTCAAATAAGATATTGGGTTTTGGAGGCGACTATGTCTTTGTTGAGGGTAGTTATGGGCATTCAATTATTGCGAGACAAAATATTGCCTCGGTATTGAAGTCAAAGCTTGAAGAGGGAAATATGAACTTTAAGGAAACAAAAGATATGGCAAAAAAACTTATGAGAGATAACGCTATCCGACTTTTCTTTCAGAAAAAGTCTTTGACTCTAGGTTCTTAGCGTACGCGCAGCATCTTGAAGATAGTAAGAATCAAAGATGGAAGGCTATGGAAAGGCAAATATTAGGGAAAAAAACGACTTAATTTTCCCAAACACGCAAAAGCGTGCTAGTTTCATTAAATTCATCATTCCATATATTGTAATAGACGCTGATAGACTTATTGAGGATATGACAAATATCGCGGAAGAAAACATAATTATTATCCCCATCCTAGCTACCTCTGCCAATATTGCGAGAATAATGCTGGAGATTAGAATAAACGTCGAAGCCATGGCGATTCTTTTTAAAATTCTATTCATTAGACAATTTCTAATGAAGTAAGCAGGAAGTGAGAGGAGAGGCGAAAGATACAAAATGCCAATTAAAATACTCGTAATAAATCCAGAAACAAAGGCAGCTAATTCCCGATTGAAGGATACGCAATCATAGACAAATGATGAGATCTTCAAAAAGAAAATTAAGGGATAGAGCGCTATTTTCGTAATCTCTTTGAGTAATGGATTCTTAACGATGATTTCGGCCAAATAGGGGCTGAAAGAATAATACCAGCGATTGAAGATTTTCATAAATTGCTCTCCTGCGAAAGTATGCATAATATAATCGTCTCTGAAATGCCTAAGGAGACTAACTTCAGGAGATAGTTCGGATCCATAAGTTGCAGTAGCTATAACGCAAGCACCTAATGACAATTCAATTTCAACAGAATGAACTTTCCCTCCACCGAATCCAGTTAAGATAAGAAGATAATGCCCTATCATTGAAGCCTGTACAGTATCTATTCTCAAAGTAACAGTTCCAGGCGGAACGATACTTGGCGGATCAAAAGTTGCTGTTGAGTTGAAAGGAAGTCCAGCTATGCTGAAAGACACGGTTGAATCAAATCCGTCCTTCGAATCCAAGTTAAGAGTATACGTTGCAGGAGAGCCTGGCCCCACCCTCTGATGTCCTGGAATTACTTCAAGCGTAAAATCTGGCCCCGGAGAACCATATTCAGCTTGATAAGTTCCACCAGAGGAAATAATCCTTGTAGGCGTTATAGATCCGGTATCGCTCCATTTAATGAAAGAATCTCCTGATTCGTCTGTTGTAGACATTTTAACGGTATGAGAGCCATGAAGATTGGTGAATGTATGCGGCGTTGTGTATGTATACGAAATATCGTCGAAAGTAAACGTTACCGCGATCTCTGAACTAGTTCTTTGGCTATAGGCGGTTATAGTGATATCATATAAACCAATCGATTCATACTTAGCCGTGGCAGTATGTGGAGAATCCATTGTAATATTTATCGGATTCCCAGAAGTCTCTGAACCATCTATCTTCCAAGTCAAGAAGTTGTAAGCTTCAACATCGGGTGCTAAAAGCGAAACGTTTTCCCCTTCATTATACCAATCTTCACCAATTATATTCGCGACGCCCAACGGTTCTGTATTGACAGTTAAATAGTATTGGATATAGTAATGGCCGATAATATTTGCTGGTGAACTGATAGTTATTGGAGAAGCGACAGATGTGTAGTTTAACGCATAGTGCTTTCCATCCGATGCGTTTATAATTTCGGGATAAATGAACTCATGCGTCGATCCCTCTTCCCACCAAAAGCTAGCAGGCAGACTATAATTCTTAGTTTCTCCACCTTTTGCCGCATCAACCTGGATTGCTACGCTATCGTCAGGTATTGTGTGATCGAAAGTGATTAGATGTTCGGCGTGATAAGAAAAATCAATAGTGGTTCCAGAGGAAACCGTAAAGATATTTGTTGGACAATTATATCTGCTATCTGAGCTAACATTGATGTATTGATCCACACTTATTGTGTGAGAAGTTCCAGTATCGAAGTCTATGGTATCTGAGCCGCCGCCTTGAAGGATTTTCAGGGGTTCAAAATCTACATATAGGTTTGTTTCATAATCTGAAGGCAGTCCAAGGATATTAACCGTAATGGAGTAAGACTCCGCTGGAGTAGCATGAGTCCATACGACTCTAGTGTATGGATTTGGTTTGCCTATTGCCTTCTCGTACCCATCAGCTGTAAATTTAACTTCAAAGGGAACATTTGTATCATCTGCTTTCAAAATGAAAGCACCATTCTCAACAGTTTGTAAAGTTCCTCTGTTAGCATTAATTGGCGAATAAATGGGCCTTCCATTTATGTCTAAAGTTACTCCATAAATATTCTCATCAGCGCTTGTTATCGTAAAGTCTTCCCCTTTGCTAAATCCATAATTTTTCACTTCAATATTGAAGCCGCCGATCATTGCTGATGCGAAAATTTCATAACCGCCTATTGGCAGGGGATGAGGCGAGACTGGATACTCTCCTATGCCATCTTGATTTGTGATTACAGAAAATTCGTCCACGGTTCCACCAGTATGATCATATATCTTGACATCAACAAAAGCATCTGGAATAGGGTTTTCATATTTGCCATATGGACCAACAGTTCTTTCGAATGCATATACTCTTACTTGTCCTGGATTTTCTGGCTTAATCGGAAAAATGGCTAAAAATGAACCGGATGGCCCTATAGTTTTCGTTATTGGTTGACTTCCGAGCCATTCATCAGGATTCATTTCTTCAACTAATATGCCGCCTGCAGCATCTCTGACAATGTTTTTGAACTCATAGTCGTTAATGTATGTATCCCCCCGATTGTATATTTCTGAATTAAGCCTCTCTAAAAATCCATACGGTTTGGATGGATCGGTTGCCAACTCATTGGCAAGTATTATGAACATCGCAGCCGATGAGCGATAGGAAAGATCCGGATCGGACTTATAGAAGAAATATTGCGTTCCTCCTAAGAAATCAGGACCAGCATAGCTCCATACATCGTAATACTTCAGGTTTATGATCAGATCTCTGTAGACTATGTCCCTAGTGCCCCCATCCTTCAACTTCTTCGCGACTATCTCCGTGGCAGCCTCAGTCATTCCCTCTTCGGCCCAAGAAGCTTCGGGTATTAAATATATCGCATCATGAAATGCATGAATTAATTCGTGTGTGAAAATATTATCGAAAGCAGGATTGGTGCCTTGAGATGGAGGCAAATCGCTCAATACCATCTCATTGTTAATCGGGTCATAATAATTCCAAGGCCATTGTGTAGGATCAAATATTATGGTTACTGTCACAGTTTGTGATGGATTGCCATACACTTCTATGATCTTGGGATATACGATATTGAATAAATCTTCCATGTAGCTTCTACGGTCTTCAGGGAAACTTAAATCAAAAGTTATGCCTATTGATCCTCCTCCTAATGCGTAAAAATTGAAAATACTATGCTCTTTGATGGCAGAATTATTCGAGAAATATCTGCTTTTCATTAAGGGCGTTTTGCAAAATAATTGTGTATTTTCAAAGCCAAGATCATCTTGAGCCACGGATTGTGCTAGAACATATGAGTCAGGATTTGGTTGAAGGAAGAAGCTTGTTGAGATGAGAATTAATAAAAAATAATGTCTTTGCAATTAAGGGACTCTCGGTTATAGTGCGCCATAGGTAATGTTTCTTATTACTTGCCGAGTTTTATGACCACTTTAATGGACTGATGATCCGCAGGATTGGCAGCGACTTCAAATGCCTTTCTTGCCTCTTCCATCTTGAATTCATGAGTTATCACGGGTTTAATGGATTTATCGGCCAAGCAAGAGATTGCTTTTCTTACGGCATTTCCCGGACTCAGTCTGGCATTCTTAATTATCAACCCTTTATCGGTCATATCCTTGAACGGTTGCTCTATCTTTAGTTCGCCACCATAAATGCTGACAATAACTACTGTGCCCATCCTTGTAGTCGCTTTTAGAGCCTGATTGAAGGCAGGTGGATAACCTGTACATTCTAAAGCAACCCTTACTCCTCTGCCATCTGTCTCATCCAAAATAACTTGGACAGGATCCTCTTTTTTCGGGTTTATCACTCTGTCTGCACCCAGTTTCTTAGCTAAGTCTAATCTGAAATCAGCTATATCTACCGCGAAAATACTGTTGGCTCCCATGACCTTTGCGTATTGAAGCGCATAAAGACCGATGGCCCCAACTCCATAGACCAAAACATCTTTTTCACCATCAACTTCTCCAAGCATGCTTACGGCGCTTATGGAAACGCTTGCAGGTTCTGTCTGGGAAGCATCTTTTGCACTAACGCCATCAGGAACTTTATAGACCTGAACTGCTGGGAAAGGCATCTTTTCCCTGAAAGCTCCTGGGAATTCGAAACCGATTCTTCCTCGATTAAAGCATTGGTCATCTCTTCCCATGCTACAACTGGGACAAGGTGGATAAATCGTCTGGGCAAGACAAGGCATATTGCATCCGGCGCTCACTAGTTGATCGCCGGACATGCCAGACCACTCATGCCCCAATATCACAGGATCTTCTTTCGATGGTCGGACTCCTGGGTAGCTCTTTCCATGAAATTGGGCAATAGCTATATCTGAGCCGCAGATGCTGCCATATAAAGGCTCAACTATTATCTCATTCTTCTTTGGCTTTGATTCCTCAATATCCCCAATAATTATGGATTCTCGACCATCGCACAATATCGCTTTCATAAAAAATTCACTTTCTATAATTACGATTTACTATTTAACAATTTAATTTGATTCTTTCACCCAACACTTGATTTATGGATTTTTCACAATTTTATGTTAGGATAGCTATGGCATTTAACAATAAGCCATCAAGGTCTTTACTAAAAACTAAAAATGAATTTTATTTACGATATCGGAGAGCACATCTATGTAATTTCTAGAATAAATCCTGTACCGATATTAAATCCATCGCTTCTTAGCACCAACTGTATGAATTCTCCATTTATGGGTCTGGATTGATGATGTGGTTGGTTGAGTGCTGTTGGGGAGATAGATACTTTCATCTTCAACTCTCTTTGTCCAAAGGGCTGTAATGTGAAGGATTTAGGTTCAAGATTCGCACTGACGCCAATCGGCAAACCGTCAATCCTCTCCAAGGATACTTGAATGGTGTTATCTGAAAGTGATGATACTAGGACAGCTATGGTAGCTGACTCGCCTCTTTTTAAAACAAAAACTGGAGTTCCGTAAGATTGGCGCAATAGATAGATTTTTTCAAATCCATACGAGGAGTCTAAATTAAATTCAGACATAAAGGGCGTGGGGAATGATTGGTCAGCCGACTCACCTGGAACAGGAGTAAACATTGGAATAGGCTCTCCTATTAGTTTCCCATTCCTTGATTCTAATTGTTCGAACTGTCCTGAAAACAGTAGTGTGGGCGCTAGCATAATTACTAGTCCAAGAGCTATTGCTGCTGTACTTGAGAACGTAAGACGTCTCTTTAGACCCAATATGATTCAACTATCATTATAGTTATATTTACTATAATTTAGTACCACTGTTTAGAACAGTTTATTTCCATTTCGAGAAGGGGCTTGCCTATATACGCGAATCGTTTCATACCATAGAATTAAGCATGATGATGCGCCAAAGATCAGCGCTACAAAATTATGAGGGGTAAAGTTCTGAGGATACATTACTAGATAAGATAGAAACATAGTTGTAAAGAAGACCGCATAGAAGAGATAACGTGGAAGCATAAATCTTCCAAAACCGATGAATTGTTTTAGTACGCCTACCTTAACCTTTTGAGCCAATAGATAATCTCCAGTTATCTTTTTTTCCAATAGGCCCAGTCTGCGAAGTTTTTCAAGATGATGAAATGCTACACTTGGACTGCTGAGATCCAATGCGCGTTGAATTTTACGAACTCCAATGGGTTTGTTCCCGTAACGAAGGAAATGCCAATAGATTTGTAATGTTCTACCCTTTAATTCTGACTCGACGAATTTCTCATCAATATCAGACAACTATGGCATTCTCCAGAACTAAATTAAAAGTTACATTGCATTCCTATATATGCGCAATGATTAAACTATTCTATTCTTAGAGTTAATCCTCAGATCCTTACTCTCTTCTTATAGTTCTCATAATCTTTGCCAAATTTATTGAGTAGGTTCATTTCATCAATCCGATTCCAATACAGGTCTAGAATTACAAGAACTAGGACGATGAGCAGGAGAATATAGAAGGCAGACATTATTCTGATATATTCTGGCAATCGATATAAATTCTTTAATGCCCTCGCTAACACAATGCACAAATTTGCCTCTATATATCGTAAACCAAAATATTTCGGTTTTTTTAATACTACTTTAAATACCTCGCGAACTTGCATGAGAACTAGGTATAAGAAAATGGATTTAGGTTTTGTCTGTCATCTAAAAGGGCATGATGTGTTTAATACGATGAGTATCGAAGAATCTAGAGAATTTTACGAAGTATTTGACGCCAAGTTATGTTCAAGATGTGGAAGAATCCTCGGCGATAATCATACAAAGAAATCGGTGTTGGATAACATACAGAAGTACATTCATCTATTTTGAGGGTACATGAAACTCTTTCTTTTATAGACTTTCTACGAATATTTTCAGTCTACTCTCCCTATTGTCTGAATCTTCTTCACTATTTATATTTCTATAGGGAATCAGGCAATATTATGAAAAAAGCAGCTAATTTGAATTCCTCAGAGGACGTTAACTTTATACTTGGTAAACAAAGTCTGAGAGAGAGCATACTGTATGCTACGTATTGGCTGGAGGTTCAGCAGAGTAAGTTAGAAAATCTTGTCTCCAAGACTCGAAAACAAGATAGAGAATTATTCAATAAATGTTTATCGGCGCAAATGGCTAAGGATTTCACAAAGGCCGAAATATATGCGAATGAATGTGCAAAAGTCCGGAAAATTGGCGATATCATTCTTAAAAATCGAATTGCTTTGGAGCAATTAATGCTGAAGCTCGAAGCAATTCGTGAAATTAAAGCACTTTAAACGAGACGCAAGCATGCCTTTAATATTTAGTACACTTTAGCAGAACTAACGTTTTCTACCCGTGCGCTTTTTTATAGTTTTTAACTTCCTTTTTTTATGCCTTCTCATGAACAGAATTACCGCAACAATAGCGAAGACTAATACAACTATTCCGGAAATGACTGGAATTAGCGTATAGAATAAGTTGGGCGAAACACCGATCGTTATTTTTCCCCCATCAATTTTAAAGCCAAATGAGTTTAGAGTGACATTTGCCTCAAATTTCCCTTCTGTCATGGCTTTCAACTTAATTACATATGACTCCTCTTCGCCAGCTTTTATGTCCTTATTCGGTGTAACGCTGATTAACTCCAGCTCTTCTGGCAACTCGATATTTATCCCAACCTGTTTTGCTTCAGCATTTCCATCATTTTTATAGGCATATGTTATTGTGATTTCTTCTCCAGGATGGATGTTTTCAGCCTCTTTGGGTTCTATTTTTGCGAACAATAGGACCAGATCTGGTAAAACAACAGAAATAGTCCAATTCCAGGTCGTTAATCTATTCTCTCCAAGATAAACTCCTAATCTGAGAAGATAATTGCCTGGCTTTTCACCAAGTAACTCTATAGTCCATTCGTCAGTTGATCCTGCGGCCAGATCTTTCGCCTCTGTAATGCTTGGAATGCTAAGCCCCTCAGAAGGTGTTAATTCTTCCACATCGAATCGTACATCCTTAGCAATATCTCCACCCACGTTCTTCAATGTGTAAGTCATCGAGTGCGTATTCCCGACATAGAATGGTGCGGCCCCAGCGGGGTCTTGAGTAATATTCGTTACCGTCAGTAATGGCTCTGGTGACATTAACTCGAAACTTGTACTTGAAATCGTCTCGTTATTAGCGTATGCGATAACTGTCCACTTTCCTATCTTGTAGAAGAAATTTAAAGGTACTATGTAGCTAATGCGCCATAATTCATCGGTTTGATTGAATTTTGAAATCGCGTTGATATCTCCATCCGGATCTACCCATTCGATCCTTATCGGGTCCTTGCTAACGTCCTTCAAAAGCAAGTATGCGAAAATCTCGGGATCAGAAGTAAGGAAAACAGTCTTCACATTTACTGGTTGTGGAGTATCTTCAGAATCATCGAGGCTTTCACAAACTACAAATTTTTCAACTTCTCCTTCCCACCCAGCCACAAAAATTTGCGAAATCGGAGTAAAAGTTAAAGATAATATTAAGGTAAGAATGAGCAAATGTTTGAATTTGTGCTCCATCATTTAACACTTCGGAGTAGTCGAACTTTCGTATATCAAATATTTAAACAGAAGTCATGAACGCGAGCGCTATATATTCTTTTTGCCAAATTGAATTGGATTATTCTTGTATAAGAATTTTAGGTGGAGAATGTGATGGGGCTTAGATATCAATTACTTCTTTCAAAGCCTCTTCATAGACTTCTAAATCTGATTTTGAGAATAGGACGAAGATCACTTCATCCAGTTCATCTTCCCCTTCCAAGAATTCCTTCACAGCTTTTATTGCAACTCGACTAGCTCTTTCTATCGGATATCCATAAGCACCTGTACTAATTGATGGAAATGCTATGCTTTTCAATCCTTTTTCAATAACCAACATCATCGAATTCTGGTAAGCCGATGCGAGAACTCCATCTTCTTTTTGAGAGCCCCCTTTCCAAACTGGTCCGACTGTATGTATCACATAATTTGCCTCTAGAAGTCCGCCTGTCGTAATAACCGCCTTTCCAGTTGGCAATCCATTTTGCCAGTCTTTTTCTCTTATTTTTTTACACTCCTCCAGAATTCGTGGTCCGCCTTTTCTGTGAATGGCTCCATCAACTCCCCCGCCGCCCATTAAGGTAGGGTTTGCTGCATTAACTATAGCATCTGTAGACAGTTCAGTTATGTCCCCCTGAATTGTCCGAATAATCGATTTTCCAATTCTGACTTCCATTTTCCATAACCCGATTTTTGATTATTTTAAATTCATTGCGCATTTTTTCACCTAATCAATTTAATATAACGCGTATGCTATGTTAAAAAACGTTAAATTCTGAATGAATATAGAAATGACTTATGGCTTTCGTATTCTTTATTGAACTCATCATTGTATACATTTTATACATAATCTTTCTGCTCGGTTCATTTTTCTTTCTATTCACAGTATGGAATGCAAAAAAGCCAAAATTTAGATACGATTTCTTTCCACGAGTGAGCCTGATGGCTTATGCTTGGCAATCTGGAAACATCATTGAAAGAAAGATTAAGAATTATCTGGAGCAGAATTATCCTAAAGATAAATTTGAAGTAATAATTTATGATAACGACTCGACTGATGAAACCAGAGATATTTGTCTCAAGTATGAAAAAAAGGGTTTGATTAGATACTTCAAGCCCAAGAAAGCTTACGATAGGAAGGCCCCAGTTCTGGACCGCGCGATTGAGAGAGTCGCCAATTATGAAATAATTGCGCTGACAGATCCAGATGGCGTTTGTGAAAAAGACTGGGTTAAGAAGATAGTCCAACCTTTCAAAGATCCGAAAGTAGGGGCTGTAGCTGGGATAACGCATTCTGGCAACTATCACAAGAATCTGTTCACAAAGCTTAGGGCTATTGAGGACGAGTGGTGGTATAATATCTCGGTTCTTGGTAAAGATGGAAAAATAAAAATAAGTGATTTCCAGCCTATATGCGGAGCGAACTACGCTCTTAGGAAAGGAGCTTGGAAAAGTGTAGGGGCAAGTCATGGAAAGACTCTTGTCGAAGATTACGAATTTACCTTCAAGCTTTATGATAAAGGATGGAAAATCGCAGCTGCTGACGCGAATGTTTGGCAAGAGGAAGTTGAGAATATCGGCCAATATATTCGTCAACGACGGAGATGGTATTCTTCAAACCTTCATAAAGTAGTGGGGGGAGAAAGAAAATTAGAT
>CAYFUV010000119.1:0-5149 GCA_964346435.1 uncultured Candidatus Bathyarchaeia archaeon
TGCAGAGAGGTCCTTTCATATTTCCATGAAGGTATTGGATAAGCACGGAAATTTTTTGGTAAAAATTTTCGACAGCCCTGAGGCTCAACAATTCTTTGTAAAGGTCAAGAAACATTTTAAAAAAACCAGATTCATTAAACCAGATGCTAGCAACAGAAAAAGTTCAGAAGTTTTTATAATTGGAATCAACTTCTGTTAATACTCTCCTTTCTCATCCAGAAGATAGTTCTTTAAAAATAGACTCTATTTCAAGGATATTTGCCCGGGCCTTGAATCCGAATTTGTGAAAGTGTGTGATTGAATTCTCTATTTCTCTTGAATTTAAGGAATCAATTACTTTCTTAACGGGAAGCGTCTTGATTTTTATTTTACTACATATTTTATCGATTATAAAAAAAGTTGGAATCTCTTGCTTTTCTATCAAAATATTTTTCAGCATTTTTTCAGTCACTGCTTTATATCTAAAATTTCTCTTCTCTAGATCATTAAGCATAAGCTTGCAGAAATTCTTGTCAACTAGATCTCCAAGCCACAAAGGTCCTGCTAAACTGAATTTCTCTCCACATACGTCGCAATTTGTTTTTATTTTACTCAGCTTCTCGATCACTTCACGGTTTAGACAACTGAAGCAATGAGCGATATAGCCAATCTTTTTCAAGCAATAATTCACCTTTTGAATGCCGTGAGTGATTGTTGCATATGCCCTTATGTAGTGGTTCGCATAGTAACATAACAAGATTTTTACAGCCAGCTCGTGCTTAGCAGCTGCTGATATTAAGGATCCAACTAACAGACGTGCACCTATCTCATGACAATATTCTGTTCTTAAAGGCCTGCCTCCGTATTTTCTTAGACCAGCAATAGGACTAACTCCGCATAATGGCGCAAGATCCGTGGCTGTAAATGCGAAAAGACCCCCTTCTTTTAATGCTCTCGACGCAGATTCAAGGTATGGCGATGGAGTTCCAAAAGGATCGATATCTATTATATCGAATCTTTTACTTGGAGCTCCATATATATTCAAAAACACGTTAGCGTCATGACATCTTGTATCCACTTTGTCTTCAACATTATTTAGTTTTACATTTCGCTTTGCAATTTCATATGCTGAAGGATTTAGGTCATTTAACACAATTTTATCAATCCCTTGGACTTCCAAAGCATATCGAATTCCTCTAATCCCGCAACCAGTCATTGAGTCGCATGCGGTCAAGCTTCTTTGGGTAGTTCTCTGATAACATTGGAATACCAATACGGAAACATCTCTTTCGATCTCCATTTTCGGATTGTAGAAAACAGTATCTCTCCTAATTTTTCCATTCACTCGAATAGAATCTGGAATTAAAATCTTCGCTTTTCCTTCTCGCGTTAGCTTGAGTTTCATTGATAATTCATCCTCATTGCTATATTGATTGGCGACGTATATAGTATCTAAAAATTTTGTTATATGTGAAAAATTAAAATCACCTTACTATGCAATATTAATGAAGGGGCGAACAAAATTTGGGTAGATCATTTTTCCTGACGGGCAAACCAGGGGTAGGGAAAACTTCGGCCGTTTTAGAAATTGCCAGATCACTCAAAGATGCAGGTCATCAGATTGGCGGCATGATAAGCAGAGATGTTAGAGTGGGAGGAGCCAGAGTGGGATTTGAATTAGAAGATCTGATGAACGGATCTAAAGGATGGTTGGCTCATAGAGATCTTTTTAAAGGTCCTAGAATAGGGAAGTATTTCGTTAATATTGAAGACTTGGATAATGTGGGCGTAAGGGCGATCAATAATGCTGTGGTCGCACCATCGATAGCCCTAGTGATAATTGATGAAATCGGACCTATGGAACTTCTTAGTAATAATTTTATAGATGCGGTCCTACGCGCTATTAATAGTGAGAAAATAATACTCGGAACAATTCACCAAAGGGCTGGACATTTTCTAATAGATGAGATAAAATCAATGAAAGGAATGAGCATTTTGTTAATAACGTTGGAAAACCGAGATCAGATCTATCGAGATATATACCAAGCCATAACCAAACCATTAGCGCGCATAAAAAAGGAAGGGGATGGGTAACAAAGTCATTGTTTTAAAAAATGGTCGTTGAATTAATTGATGATTTGTGGAATTGATGAATCGGGGAGAAAGATGGACATGTTATGTCGCTTTCCCCAAAGGTTCTGTTATAGGCCCCTTAATCGTAGCCGGGATATTGATTGAGAAAGATAGGCTAGGTCTCTTAAGAAATCTTCATGTCAAAGACTCCAAACTTTTGAGACCCAATCGCAGGGAAGAATTGAATTTAAAAATACAAAAGATTGTCAAAGATTATGAATATTCAGTTTTGACTACGAAGAGCATAGATGAAGCCGTTAAAACAGGAAAGAAACTTAATTTGCTTGAAGCGAATGCGATGGCAGGATTAATATGCCGTCTAGGGCCAGATATCGCTTATGTGGATGCCGTAGGCCCAATTCCTGAACGCTTTACCCTGAAAATATGCCAAATGGCCAATACTAAGGCAAAAATAGTTGCAGAACATAAAGCAGACGCTAAATACCCTGTTGTATCTGCAGCCTCAATTTTGGCCAAAGTAAAGAGGGATGAAATAATATCAGAGCTGAGAATTAAATATGGTAATTTCGGATCTGGATATCCGTCTGATTGGAGGACCAAGAAATTTCTGAAACGTTGGATAAGAAAGTTCGGTAAGATACCACCTTTCGCCAGAAGTTCTTGGATGACCGTAAGAAATCTTCAAGATTTTAAATTGAGTGATTTTGAACCTTTTAGATCAACAACAAAAAAAAGTAAGAATAAGTAAAAGACTCATTTTCTGCGATATTTGGCTGTAACCATTGCATGATCTTTTTCATATGGTTCCAAGTCTATAATATCTTGAATTACAAACCCATTGCTCTTCAAAACCTTGATTTCACGTTTAAAAATTCTCTCTGGTTCTTGTGTCACATCTATGCTTCTGGATTTTATTGCTAAGAGGGCCCAACCATTTTTTTTCAAAAAGATCCTTGAGTTATCTGACAAAATTTTCGCTTGCTCAGGTTGTGCGATATCACAATAAACTGTATCTACAAAGCCGGACATTATTCCATATTTTTCAGGAAATCGAGCATCGGCCAATATGGGATATATGTTTCCTCTAATTGAACAAACCTTTTCTATAAGATCTCTCATGGCTCTTTGAGAGAACTCTACGCAATACACTTTCCCGTTTTTTCCGACCATATCGCTGATATGGCTCGCAGTGGTACCTGAGGCTGCCCCTAAATACAAGATTTTGCCTTCTGGCGCTATCGGAACGTTTTTTATCTTCTTGATTATTGCAGCTGCGAGTTTACTGCGATAAGGGTCCCAAAGTCTGTATTCTTTTTTCTTATGACGAATTAGGTTTTCACCATAAACGGTTTCTCCATACGCTAGATTAATTGTTGCGAGCTTTTCAGTCCCTTCTCTAATTTTTACCCAAAAAACATTACTCAGAATTTCATGGGGTTTAACCTTTGTGCCTACCATACCTTCTCTTCACCGGAGGTGTCTTGTATTTTTTCTTTATTTCATCCACCTTCTCTTTGACTTCTGTTTTCAACCTTTCTCCCATAAATTCTCCTCCGAATGCGTCTATTCTGGCAGCTATTGATAGCTTTCCTGAAACAACTCTAGCGACTTTCCCTCTATGCCACCTTGAAGCTTGATGAACGAAAGGGTGTTGGAAAATTATGCCATGCTTAGGCGGTCTGGAACCAGTTTTCAAAGATCGGAATAAAGCCTTTTCGGCTCCGAGTACCTGTAAAGTGCTGGAAGGCATTTTGGCCAAATTTTCTAATCCTCCGGTAATCGAGATCAGTCGTGCTGAGAGTACAGGACCGACTAATGAGCTCATATTCGGCGCTACTTCTATCATGACTTTATCTATATACTCTTCGATCTTCTTCCTGAGCTCAAAAAGGTTGAGTACATCTTTCGCAAAAGATTCTATCCACTGCAAATCTTTATCATCGATCTCTGCGCCCATAGATTTCGAAGCGTAATCAGCTACTTTCTCAGCTTTATCCCTCGGCAGCCCCTCCTCCTTGAGATTCTTCGCCGTAAATTTTTTTCTATTGCCGAGATTCATTACAAGCTTTGCATATGTATCGTGACCGTCGATTAGCTGATCCAGCTCAGGAAAATGTAGTCCATACCATTCACGAACTCTTCCAGCAAACAAGTTTATTGTTTTATCCAAATCGTCTATCGTTCTAATCGCCTGTACTGCGTAAGAATCTCGTTTAGCGACAGCCTCTGTAACAGCCATTTTTGCAATTCGTATGGAGAGTTCATGCATGAATCTATCGAACTCTTTCGCATTCTCAAATGCTTTAAATTCAATCGCATATCTGGGCAATTTCTCTTTAAACTTCGCTATAACATCGCATGGCGTCTCCACTTCTGTCTTGATTTTGAACTTCTCTTTAATATTCTTTGCCAAAATTTCATCTTCAAAAGTAAGTGAATCAAATCCAATTTTTTTTAAATCTGCTATGATTTTTTTAAATTCTTTAGGGACTTTTCCAGGAGTCATGATAATATTATCCATGACTTCTTTAACATTCGGTTTGAATATTTTCTTTGAAATAATTTTGCCCTTTTCACTAATAGCAAAAATACCTAACGCCGATAGAACAACAAAAGCTTTCACTTTGTTTCACCCTAATTAATAATTACACAATTTTTTAGCGCGCGCACTCGTTTCTTAGTAATTAGTAAATCAGATTTATTTTTTTCTTTATTACGCATGTTTAAAAAGTGTTGGTATCATTAACTGAGGATGTAATTAAATGAAATTTGATAAAAGAGTATGGGATTTAATGAAAAAAATACCCAGAGGAAAAGTCACTACCTATAAGGTAATCGCTGAATGTCTGGATTCCAAAGCTTATAGGGCCGTAGGTAATGCTTGCCGCAGGAATCCACATGCCCCGATAATTCCTTGCCATAGAGTTGTAAATTCAGATGGAGGAATTGGGGGCTTTGGAGGAGAAACTTCTGGGAATAATATAAAAAGGAAAATTCAATTGTTGAGGAAGGAGGGGGTAAGGGTCAAGAATGGTAAAATAGCGAATTTTGAAAAAGTTTTATTCAAATTCTAAAT
>CAYFUV010000120.1:0-1781 GCA_964346435.1 uncultured Candidatus Bathyarchaeia archaeon
AGAAGTAAGAAGGAAAAGGGTCAGATCCATCGAGATCGAAAGTCAGGTCTACAGTATACATACCTACGCAAGACGGCTAGGAAAATAGAGCAAAATTACCGAAATTTAACTATAAATCTAAAGAATAAAGTAATTCTTTTTCTGTCTCAGAAAACAAATTACCTATTACGGAGAAAAGTTTGAATCCATAGCTATCATATAAAGCTCTGGCCGCTTCATTCTCTTCGCTTACAAAAAGAAATATCCTTCTTGGGTTTGTTTGAATTTTTTTGAAATAATTCTTAACTGATTGAATTGCAAATTTTACTAAGGAGGCCCCTATTCTTTTATATCTATAATCCTCTAAAACATGGACTTCCTCAAACTCAACAATCCCTCTTCGTGGATCTTCTTTAATATACCATTGTAAAGTTCCCACAATCTTGTCTTTATCTTTTGCTACAACCGTAAAATTATGAGAAAGATAACAATCAATCCTATTATCAAGAACTTCTTTGATTTTATAGTGTTTGAAATAGTCTAATAATTGGTTTTTATCTTTCTTAGTTGCTTGAACTATTTTTATGGAAGACATTATCAAAAGCCTCTCCATTTATTGCTAAACTACATCCATTGATCACTGAGATAGTAAAAATAGAAAGTTGGATGAAAGTTTAAAGAAAGTAGTAGGTTGGGATTTGGCTCCTTCTGAAGTCTCAACTAGATATTTCAATCCCTAGCTTTCGAACAAGTTCTTTATAGCGGTTACGCACAGTGACTTCAGTGACTCGTGCAGTCTCTGCGATTTCCCGTTGGGTCCGTCTTTCACCCTCGATGATACCTGCCACATATATCGCGGCTGCTGCTAACCCTGTTGGGTCTTTTCCACCAGTTAACCCTTCTTCCTTCGCTCCTGTGAGGATCCGGGCCGCCCGCCGCTGACACATACCTGAGAGTTGTAGATCCGTTCCAAATCGGGAAAGGTAGTCGATTGGACTAGGAGGTGGGACTTTCAATTCCAATTCTGTGACTAACACCCGATAACACTTCCCAACCTCTTTCTTAGAGACAACTGAATGTCTCGCTACTTCATCCAATGATCTGGGCACTCGGCGAATCCGTGATGCGGCATACACGGATGCACCCACGAGTGCTTCGATACTTCTCCCTCGGGAGAGTTTCTTTTCCATCGCTTTCCGATAAATCACTGCGCTGGTTTCTTTTACTCCCCTTGGTATCCCTAGTTGGCTACTTAACCGATCTAACTCGCTTAATGCCTGAACTAGATTCCTATCTAGGGACGAGTGTACCCGAATGCGAGTCTGCCACTTCCGTAACCGGTACATCTCTGCTCGTTTCGCTGAAGTTAACCGCCGCCCATAGATATCCCGATCCTCCCACCCAATAATGGTCGATAATCCTTTATCGTGAATTGTTACAGACATTGGGCTTCCAACGCGTGAACGCTGATCTCGCTCCTCTGACGAAAACGCTCGCCATTCTGGCCCTTCATCCACCAGCCGTTCCCCTGCAACCGCGCCACACACTCTACAAACTTGATCCCCGGTCGTTTCATCTAAAATTAATCGTTTATTCCCGCACTCCGGGCAGACGAGTAAGCTTTCCTCTTCTGTCAACTCATTTTGTGGCTTCACATTCCCCTTCGGATTTTGATTCATGACCAATCCTCAAATTATATGTTATTCATCCTTTATAATATCCAACAGAAATGGATCGTGTGCCATTGACACTGATCTACTTCCTTTTTCATTGGACTATCCGATCGGCTTCTCTAAGATGAT
>CAYFUV010000121.1:0-9603 GCA_964346435.1 uncultured Candidatus Bathyarchaeia archaeon
AACTAACATTTCAAAAGATAATTAATGCGCATCGAGAGATTCCATGTATACTCACTCTGTCAATACGCTATGTGCAATATTATCTGAATGGTCACCAATTCTTTCCAAATTCCTTAATGACTCAGTAAAAATAACATCCGCTTCTGGTCTGCATATGTTGCTTTTCAATCTATCGATATGGTTCTTCCTATATTTTTTCTCAAGATCATTTATCTCATCTTCTAACTTCAGTACGTTTTTTGCTAATTTTTTATCATCAGTCTTAAGAGCTCGTGCAACCTCTTCATACATCGTCCTTATTCTCTCAAACATATGACACAACTCTTCTTCAGCTTGAGAGGAGAAAGTTATGTTCCCTTTTATTTTTTCTTGGGCCGCTAAACCAAAATTATCTGAGTGATCTGCGATCCTTTCCAAATCTGTCAATGTATGAATTAGAGTAATGCTCCTTCGAAAGCCTTTTTCATTCAATCTATCCATAGGAATTTTGTCTATATATCTTTCAACTGCGTTGCACAGCTCATCTACAGCTGTTTCCCTTTCAAAAACAATTTTCATCGATCTTTCATCATTCTTTAGAAAAGCTGCTTCTGCCCTTTCCAACATTAATACTATTATTTCTGCTATTCTATTAACTTCTTGACCTGCTTGAGATAGCGCTACCAATGGTGCGTTCAAAAGTCGTTCATCAAGATATTTGACTCTAAGATCAAAGACAATTTCCTCTCCTGGAACTATCTTTCTAACCAAGTAGACTAACGCTCCAAGAAATGGAAACATAATTAAAGTTACTATAACATTGAATATCGAATGTGCATTTGCTATTTGTCTAGGTAAATTGGCTGAAGTCGAAGCGATTAAATTTGCAAAAGGCGTTAAAAATGGAAAGAAAATCGCTACGCCTATGACATTGATAAAGATCTGCGCGGCCGCAGCCCTTTTCGAGGAAATTGAAGAGCCGATTGATGCGATCGAGGCTGTTATACATGTTCCAATGTTTGCGCCGAAGATCAGCGCAATGGCAACCTTAAGACTAATCGCATTTTCTATCCCCATCGCAATCACTAATCCCGTCATTGCCGAACTACTCTGGATTAAGGCAGTGAAGACTGCGCCAGTTAGAACGCCTAAGAATGGAGTTTGCCCTAAATTTGTTATTGCATCAATAAAAAAGGAAGTCTGGCTCAAGGGTCTTAATCCGCTTGACATCGTCGCCATTCCTAGAAATAAAATACCAAAACCCAAGACTACTTGCCCAGCATATTGATATTTTCGATTTCTTAGAAAGAAGTAAAGGAGGAATCCTATCCCGATCATTAGAAAATAGAACTGCCCAACTTTAAAGGCGATTATTTGCGCGGTGATAGTAGTCCCGATTTCTGCGCCGAGTATCACACCAACCGCTTGCTCAAGATTCAACAAGCCAGCGTTTATTAAGCCAATCAATGTAACCATAGTCATGCTGCTGCTCTGAATGACCGCTGTAACAAAGGCGCCTACTCCTGCTCCTTTGACAGGATTGCTAGTTAATTTTTCAAGCATTCTTTGCATTCTGAGACCAGCTACTTTTTCTAAGCCACCGCTTAGGAAACGTAAGCCAAATAGAAAAAGAGCAAGCCCACCAAAGATTTGTATAACGATCATTACGATCGTAAAAAAATCAAGACTCAATGCACTTCACCTTAAATTCTTAAGTGCGCATCTCAATTAAACACGAAATTGATATCAAGTTTTCTTTTTTATCTTTTTTAAAATATAAAACAATTTTGTTACAGTTATGAGAAAAAAACCTCACTAAAAGCATCTTCTAATTTAAATGAGCGCGCTATGATATATGATTGACTCTTCACCTTGAGAGATTATCAGAACATGCTTACTACATCGAAGAAGTCCAATAGTTCATGGATACTTATGTATTTTAGATGGAAGCGTGCACTATAAAGTTGGGCACAAAGCATGAAGCCATTGAATTGGAAATCTATGAAATTTATTCGTTCCTCTCGGGTCTAATATTAAACCAAAAAAAATGGCAGAAATATAAATTAACACGCGCTATATTTGGTCATAATCAATAAATCGAAAATCGAAATATTTCGAGTTTTTGAATATTGCTTTTTAATGAAAATGGACATAATTCTACAAGCGCGCGCTACTTGCATTTAAGGAACGCTAAATGCCCACGAACTAGGAATCCTCTCTAGAAACAAGGGGAACTCTATTACTATCCCCTTGGAAACTCCTAAAACGTTGTTTCTGCGCGCGCTATCATGTTATTCCAAGCGGTTCCCTTATGCCCCCCAATAATGCCGATGGAATCGCCAGATCTCTCATTGTATGAAGCCCTGGTTTAGTATTTACAATTTTGGATATAGAATTCACGAGAATTGAGGCTGTGGCGATGTCGCCATGCACTCCCCCTTTAATCTCCATTTCTATATTAGGCAAACCTTCAATTCGAATCTCTTCTCTCGGTGATTTGCATCCAAGGTATGCTTGTAAATTCAATTTCAACAATTCTGAGCCGCTCTTCAATCCTATGGCCATTTGATTTATTCCTGCGACTTTCCCCTTCTCAACCAACAAGAATTCACTTTTTACTTCTTTTTTGGCGAGGATAGGTTCGACTCTTTCTACTATCTTATCCAACTTCCAATTCATTGCATCGGAGATCATATGCAATGATTCTCTAAAACCGACATGTCTGATCATTCCAGAATTCACCTTATTTTGAAAATCATCAAGTCCCAATCCTGCGCCAATCTTTTTCTGAAAAGGAAGCCTTCTTGAAGAGGCGTCCTGTACCCTTTTACATTCTATCCTAGATATCCTTTGGCATACGCCTGTAAGTACGATCGGGAGAGCATCCATTAAAAAGCCTGGATTGACTCCAGTTCCCAAAATTGATATTTCGTTATCTTTGGCGATTCTATCTATTTCGTAGGCAATTTCCGGATGTTCTTTCCAGGGGTATGATAACTCTTCACATGATGAAACAATATGAAAGCCTTGCTTTGAAATCTCTTTTAGCTGCGGAAATACATCTTCGATATAAGAGCCAGTTGCATGGATCGCTACTTTTATTTCATTTTCTATTCTGACATCCTCAATATGGTTGGTTACCTTTATTCTTGGCACATCTTTTTCACCGGTTACATCGCTGAGAGACTTGCCAATTTTTTCTGGATCTATATCAATTGCTCCAACTATCTCCAAACCTTTTTTTTCCAAAAGAAGCTTTAAAACAGATATGCCTATGGGCCCTAATCCATATTGAACTATTCCGATCATCTTAACGAAAACACCAATCGCGCACCTTTGTTATCTTCTTCTAAAGAGTACTTATTTTAAAATTGAACTGGATACAAAATATCTTTTCTCTTATTGGCCAGTTTAATTGTTCACGTTAGCCTTCGATCTAAGGAAATCCTCTGTTACTAAGACTAAACTATCAATTTCTTCCTTGGTATGAGGTAATGATACGAAAAAGTGCACCTTTTCAGAATTCATGGCAAAAATCTTATTGGCAAGTAAATGATGAAAATATTTTTTCTCGACTTTATTATCACTAATAATTTTCAAGTTCTTCACTCTATTTCTTTGATTTTTATCTATGAAATGAATCTTAATCATCGAACCAAATCCAGTAACATAAGTGTTGGCTCTAGCATCTTCTATAATTTTTTCTAAACCTTTTTTGAGGCGTCCTCCTAGTTCGTTAATATGCTGATAAACTTCTCCTTTTTTATATTCCTTGATTGCTTCACACCCCGCCCTCATCACAAGGGGATTACCACTATATGTTCCGCCACGTGCTACATATTCGGATTTACTTGGGTATTTCAAATGATTCATATATTCTAATATCTCTCTACTCCCGCCCAAAGCTCCAACAGGGAATTCTCCTCCTCCGATTGCTTTACCAAAAGTGGTTAAATCTGGAATCGTGCCAAAAGCCTCTTGAGCTCCTCCGAGAGCTAATCTGAATCCAGTGATCACCTCATCAAAAATCAATAGAGTACCCGTCTCATCGCACATTTCCCTCAATCCTTTGAGAAACTCTTTATTCGCTGGGATAGCATCGCTACCTTTGACTGGCTCTATCATAACACAAGCCAGTTGTTCACTCTTAATAATACTAGAACATTTTTCAAGATCATTAAAAGGAAGGAGTATGGTATTTTTAGAAGCGCCCAAATCGTTTCCTGCTGACATCGACTCATCCCATGGATCGCTAACCGCTATGAATAATGGGTCAAGAACTCCATGAAAGTGCCCTCGAAACTTCCCGATTTTATTCCTTTTGGTATATGCTCTAGCTAATTTTAATGCATGCATATTCGCTTCTGTTCCGCTATTGCTAAACGCAATCATATCAACGCTAGGAACCGACTTTACAACCTGCTCTGCTAATTCTACTTCCCATTCATTACAGACACCGAGGTTGAATCCCAGCTCCAGCTGTTCTTTTGTTGCTTTTACTACTGCTGGATGCATATGCCCTAAAACAAGGGCCGCGTGACCCACCCAAAAATCTAGGTATGATATATCCTCAAAAGAAATTAGTCTACTGCCAAGTGCTTTTTTGACATAGAATGGATAAGGGTTGAAAAATCTGAATGGTCTCGTTACTCCGGCAGGAATAACTTTTACCGCCCTTTCATACAACTCTTTTGAAATTTTCAGCACTTTTCTCTGTATGTACTAAATGATTTATTCAATGGTTCTCATAAAAAATTTTAATTCCGCAGATCATAACTTTATGCCCAATGAAGTTTGCTTACTCTTTTCAAGTAAGCTTTTAGCCAAAGATCATAAGATCTATTTAAGTTCGCGCACCTGTCTTAGGATGGTTCATCTTGCAGTTTGAAATTACGCAAATTATTTTCGCAATGCTTGGTTTTGCAGTGGGAATCATAGGTAGTGGTATAGGTTTGGGAGGGGGGCTTCTTATAACACCTGCACTACTTGCTCTTGGACTTCCGATGAATATTGCGATAGGTACAAGCATTTCACAAACAGTTGGGGCTGGAATCATCTCAACAATTAGACATGGGAAATTTGGAAATGTTGATGTAAAGCTTGGGCTTGTAATGTTGGTTGGAGCCGTTCTAGGCGTTGAGACAGGTGCACAAGCCATTCAAACATTCAAAATATTTGGAAGGGTCGATCTCGTTGTGAGCATTTCATACATCTCAATAGCAGGTATTTTATCTTTTTATGTATTAAACGAAGCGCTTAGAAACAAAGGAACTTCAACTAATGATTCGGTTTTCGTTAGGGGTTTTGCTGGAGAATTCAGAAATATTAGAGTACGACCAATGATCAATCTGTCAAACCATGGCATAAATTCCGTCTCTCTTTGGATAGTTTTACTCATGGGTTACTTGATTGGGCTTATTGGAGGATTTTTGGGTGTGGCTGGAGGTTTTCTTGGAGTACCGCTCTTAATATATTTTATTGGTGTTCCAACTCCAATTGCGATAGGAACTCAACTCTTCATGATAATGTTTTCATCGAGCTACGGCGCTCTTACTCATGCCCTGAAAGGAAATATAAATTTTTTAATCGCGTTCATAATGTTAATCGGCATTCTCTTTGGTGCATGGATAGGTCCTATTGCCACAAAAGCTTTTAGACCTTCGATTATTAGACTTCTTTTTGGATCAGCCCTCGGATTAGCAACCTTAAGCATGATTTTCAGATTTATTGGGAAAATTTTGAGCTTGTGGACATTTACCATAATTTCTCAAGCGACAATCTTTGGCATGTTGGTATCTCTTAGTTGCATAATCTTGGTAGGCGTATTTAGGGAGCGCAAACCAAAAAAAATTTAATCATTAGCTCACGAACTAATGATTAAAAAAACTTATGTTATTGATTATGATGCGCACCCTCAATATTTTTTGGTGGGTGACAATTTTCATGCGTTTGCTCCCGTACTTTAGTTATTATAGTATATAAAAGGGGTTTTCAATGGAAATACTATTTCTAAGGCAAGATGAAGTAGCTGGAATTTTGACCGTGGCAAATATCATTGAGTGTGTTGAGAATGCTTTTAGAGAGAAAGGTCTAGGAGAAGTCCAAATGCCGCCCAAAGTTTACATATATTATAAGAAGTTCAATGGTGACCTCAGAATCATGCCCTCCTACATGGAAAGGAGTGAAAAATCTGGGGTGAAGGTTGTTAACGTACATCCTAATAACCCAACTTCAAAAGGACTGCCAACTATAATGGCGGTCATAATCCTAATTGATCCTTGTTCGGGGACTCCCTTGGCCCTAATGGATGGCACGCTAATAACCGCAGCAAGAACTGGGGCTAGTGGCGGTGTAGCCACTAAATGGTTAGCTAGAAAAGACAGTAAGGTTTTAGGCCTGGTGGGGGCAGGGCGCCAAGCCATAACCCAACTCGAAAGTATAGCCGAAGTCAGATCATTGACCGATGTTAAAGTGTACGATCGATTCAAAGAGATATCTAAACGATTTGTAACCAGTGTTAAGAATCGTTTTGATTTTCGTATTGAGGTCGCGGATAGTATTGAAGCTTGCGTAAAGAACTCCGATATAGTGACTACTATAACTCCATCAAGGAAACCTATAATCGAGAATGATTGGATTGGAGCAGGGACTCATATTAACGCAATAGGGGCGGATGCTGCTGGGAAACAAGAGTTGGATCCCAAAATCCTAAAGAGAGCAAAGATAGTAGTGGATGATTGGGAACAAGCTTGCCATAGTGGGGAGGTTAATGTACCATTATCCAAAGGCATTTTGAGCAAGAAGGATGTTTATAGCGAGCTAAGCGAGATCATATGTGGGAAAAGAAATGGCAGAGAATCCAGTAAAGAAATAACCATATTTGATTCCACAGGCCTTTCGATTCAGGACGTAACTACTGCATGGATGGTCTATAAAGAAGCGAAAAATAAAGGTATAGGGACTTGGCTTACTCTTTTTAAGTGAAAGTAGGCAACGCGTAAATCCCAATGGATTCTACTTGACATATTTCATTGCTTCTAAAATACTATTGAATCCGTACTTTTTTCGTGATTTCGGCTAGCCTCGATAAGGTTAATTACTAAATCTTGGAAATCTACCATCTTTCCAATCATCTTGGCCGTGAGCATGTGTTCAAATTTCTTGTCAAAGGTGTGTTGCTCGCTTAAGCGTTTTATTCCTCTCATTCATATCTTTGAATAATTTTACCTTTTCGACAATTTTTGTTCCTATCCTTTTTTTTGCTTCTGCTGTCTGCGCTCCTACATGGGGCGTTAGCATAACGTTATCTAGTTTAAGTAGAGGAGACTCCTTGAGCGGTTCTTCATTGTAGACATCCAAACCAGCGAAAGATAATTTTCTATTCTTTAAATTCTTGAGTAACTCTTTCTCGTTTATTACGCCCCCTCTGGATGTATTAATAATCACAACTCCTCTTTTCATTAATCTGAATTCATTTTTATCGATCAAATTCTTTGTATCCTTGTCTAAGGGTATGTGTAGTGTGATTATATCGGACTTTGTAAGCAGTTCTGGTAACCCAGTCATTTTATATTCCGAACTTCTTTTGTAAGGATCACAAACGAGAATGTTCATTCCGAATGCTTCTGCTCTCTTTGCAACTTCTTTACCAATTCTACCAAGCCCTATTATTCCAAGTGTCTTGCCATGAAGCTCAAATCCTACCAAATTCTTCTTGTACCATTCACATTTATCGATAGCATACCTACAATGAATAATATTTCTCGCTATCATTAGCATATGAGCAAATACTAATTCAGCGACTGCGATACTCGATGCCTCTGGCGTATTCTCAATCTTGATTCCTTTTTTATTGCAATAATCTATGTCAAAAATATTATCGAGTCCTGCACCGGCACGGATTATCAGTTTCAAATTTTTTGCTTTATCGATGTAATTCTTATCGATCTTAGTACGGCCTCTTACGATTATGATATCTGCCTTTTCTTCTTCTCCTTTCCCTAACAAAGTTCCGTATTTCTTTAATTCTTCAACTGCGCTCTTATCGATAGGATCTGAAATCAAAATATTCATATGATCACCAATATTTCATCGATATTTTTTAACAATTCCTTCAGTTCTTCGGTAGTTCTGTCTCCCATGTGAGCTATTCTGAATGTTTTTTCCTTTATTTTGCCATAACCATTCGAAATCAGAAAGCCCCTTTTTGCTAAATTTAAAATCAGATCTTTAACGATAATATTTTTTGTGTTTTTAATGCAAGTCAATGTATTTGAGGCAAATTTTTCATCCGCAAAGAGTTCAAAGTTCTTTTTAGCCCATTTCCTTGTAATCTCTCCCATTTCACCATGCCTTTTGTATCTTCGTTCCAAACCTTCATTAAGAATTTTATCGAGCTGATAATCCAACGCATTAATCTGCGGTATTGAGGGAGTAGTAGGCGTTTGTTTTTTTAACAAATAATCATAAAAAACTAAAAAATCGAAGTAATATCCTCTATTTTCCACAGTTTTGGTCCTTCTCAAAGCCTTTTCGCTTACAGAACATATTGATAGACCAGGAGGCAATGAAACTGCCTTTTGAGAGCCGAATAGACAGACATCAATTCCTATCTTATCCACTTCAATTTTCATACCGCCCATTGAAGAGACGGTGTCCACTAAAAGACAAACATCATAATTCTTTATCGTTTGACTGATCTCATAAATTGGATTACAGACGCCAGTCGAAGTTTCGTTGTGAACTAATGTCACCGAATCGTATATGCCCTCGCTAAGCTTTTCATCTACAATTGATGGGGTTACTGCATTCCCCCATTCAACTCTGAGTAAATCTGCTTCTTTTCCATTTGAAAGAGCGATCTGATGCCACCTTTCACCAAATGCTCCAGATGATAGGTTCAAGCATCGATCTTTAACACAATTTCTCACTGCAGCCTCCATTAATCCTGTTGAAGATGATGTTGAAATGAATACATCATTTTCAGTATACATCATCTCTCTCAATTTACTGACGCAACTCGATAATAGTTTGGAGAATTTTTCTCCCCTATGAGAAATCATTGGTTTTTTCATTCGGTTAAGCACATCTGGGGAGACATCTACCGGACCAGGAATGAATAATTTGTTCATTTTGCTCACCTTGCGTAAACTCGCTTTATTGTAAATTTTATCAACAATCGGAATGAGTTCCTTTATACTTTTTATTTCGCAATCTACAAGGCTCTTTATTTCATTTTTCGGATTCAAGCCTATTGCGTAATCTGCACTTTGGAATATCTCAGCATCGTTAGCTCCATCTCCAACCATTATAACTTCATTCTTATTAATATCCAAATCGCTCAATAATTTTATGAGATTTTTTCCCTTATGTTCATCAACGATTATTTTGGCATCGTAGATGTTTCCTTTATCGATAACAAATCTGTTAGCAATAAAAAAATCTATCCCCAGATCCTCTTTAAGACGCTCTTCAAAAACGTCAAAACCGCCTGTAATGACTGCCAATAAGTTACCATTTTCCTTTAAATGTTTTAAAGTTTCCACAACCCCTTCATGATATTCCATCTCTCTCGCAACTTTTTTTGCAATTTCAAAGTCTAGTCCTCTTACTTGGGGTATTCGC
>CAYFUV010000122.1:0-3547 GCA_964346435.1 uncultured Candidatus Bathyarchaeia archaeon
AAACCACACCTCCTAAGGGACGGGGTGAAAAAATAAGAAAGTGATATTTAAACGATGGAACCACTTTTTTAGGAACGGACACTCTTGAGTGAAAGTATTCGAGGAGAATGTTGAGATAGTGAGTTGGCGCCCGTCTGCGCTCAGTATGCGAAGTTAAATGCTAACACCTAAGACGACGAGCCAGCCATCATATTCTTTCGATGTTGATAAGGAGGATATTCTAACCTGATTTTGTTATAATCGATCATCATACTTAATACTCGATATATTTGAATAAAAAATCTACCAAATCGACCCTAAACCGGGGAGTGGATTCAGCATGGTTTCCAGAGGGCGCAAGCCTTATCTAATAACTTAACATTTATTTCTTCTCTTCGGCAGCGTATCTTCTTGTCCCTTAGTGGTTTAACATATCTCTTTAATAAAACCAGGTTAGTCGGGTATCGTTGGTGAAAAGGAGCCTTTCCAGTCAAGAGCAAAATTTCGTTGAGTTTCAGCCTTCGGCTGGCATACATGCAGTTTCCGCAAATTCTAAGCATATCCGTCTTGTCTTTCAACGGTATAAGACACACCAGCGATGCAAATATATTTAAGATGTCTTAATATTTAAGATATTAAGTTGGATAGATGACATATCATAGTAATATTTCCATAACCTTGAGGATTGATGGATGAATCCAGTACCATAAGTTGAATAATATGGAATAGGCAACTAGTACAAATCAAGTCCTATAGAGAACAAAGAATAGATTACAGGGGTCTTTATAAACAGATTTGGAATGAACTCCGCACCTGACAAATTGCTAACCTTAACTCATCATATATACACCCAAGAATAGAAAGACGGTACTACCCACAATCAATGGGGGAAACAACTTTATCATTTAACCATGATCATCTTCTAATGGCGGATAGCTTCCACATTAGGAGCTCTGTTCCGACTGCAGCAAGGAGTCTTAGAGTATTCAGTAGTTTCATATTCCTCCAATTATGGGATATAAATCTCTTCACTATTTCCTTCTTTGATATTTGATGTGCCTTATCAAACCATTCTAGGTCAATGTTGAAGTCAATTGTTGAGTATTTTTGCCTTCTAGGCATGACTCGTATGTGCTCTACACTATGATTAATGGCTTGGAATACGAAACTGATGGCGGCTTTTTTGTTGTGGCTTAATGTACATTGAATCGTTTGAGGGCCTAGTATCCTGAGGAACCTCGACATTTCTAAAACGTTGTGAACACCGACTTTTCTTGTATAGGTTTCTACTCGTGGGTCGGGATAAGCTTTCAAGAAGATTTCTACGTATTTGCTAAACTCATCTTTCTTCAAGTTCTTTCCTGCTATTCCCATGAACCGTATATCAGTTATTCTATCAAGGATGAAATTGATTAGGGGTGTTTTCTTCTTGGTTCTCTTCTGGAATATTCTTTCCCTATCTATGAAAGTGTCTATGTTCCAGAACTTAGCCATACAATAGGTTGCAAGCTCCTCTATCTTCTCCTTTGACAAGTATTTTGTTTTGTAAACAGAGTGCATCTCGTCAAAGTGATCCCAGTTGGTCTCAAAGATCAATCCTTTTTTATCTAGCTCTTGGAAAAATTCTGTTCCCGGGAATGGTGTCACAATTCCAAAAGCAGCAGCCGTCATGCCTATCTCCTTAGCATAGACAGGAAAGCTCTTAATCTCTTCTTCTATTTGATTTGGAAGGCCTATCACAAAGGTTCCGCCTGCGCTTCCACCATGTTCACGTATGTTCCGAACCGCTTCTCTATGAATCTTGTTGGTGATCCCCTTCTTGGTTGAATTTAAGTCCTTAGGATTAGGGCTCTCTATGCCCATTTCAAAATAACGAATTCCCACCTGACACATCTTCTTTACTATCTTTGGATTTCTAGCCATGTTGTCTGTTCTCACTAGGGCACAGAATTCCATGTTCAAGTCATGCCCCTGCATTAGATCGCAGAGACGTTCAACTCTTGCTGAATTACCCATGAAATTGGGATCAGCGATGATTAAACTAACTGATTCCCCGTTATGAAATCTCTTTATTTCAAAGATTTCTTCTAAGACGTTCTCAGCGGAGCGATACCTTAAACGACCTTTACTCATGCTGGGTTCGCAACAGAACGTACATCTTCCATAACATCCTCGAGATGTCAATAAGACATCGTATTTGGTATTCCGATCATTAGCTCTATACAAATACTGTCTCAGGTGACGGGCTGGGAAGTGAAGGCTGTCCAAGTCTTCAATCAATGGCCTATCCCTGTTGTGGATTACTTGACCTTCCTTCTTGTAGGAGATTCCAAAAACGCCTTCAGGGCTTCCTTTCTCTACTAGCTCTTTTGTAGTTAGCTCTCCTTCGCCACGAACAACCATGTCTAGCTGTGGGTATGAAAGCATCAAATCAGGAATGCTTGTTGGATGATATCCGCCAACCAAAGTAGTGATGCCTTTTTCCTTTGCGATTCTTGCAAGTCGCAGTCCTTCGTTGTGTTCTGTTGCAGACATAGTTATGCCTACTAAGTCAGGACGAAGCAGATCGATCAAGTGCTTGAAACTTCTTTGTTCCATCTCCATGTCAATAATGTGAACCTCGTCGACAACATCTTCAATGTAGGCGGCAATGTATTCTAGGCCAATAGGTATCTGATCCATAAGATAGCTTAACCCGCTTCTTCCTGAAGGCTTGACCAATAGGACTTTTTGAAATAGCATGCGGAATCTAGAAGGTTACTTACTCTAATTTAAAAAGTGTTTTGTATAATAATATTGTTAGTTGCCTTGAAATAGGGGGACTCCTCCCGCAAAACTCCCCTTTTTTATTTTTTCCTAACACTACACTTGGAGCTGATTTTGGTTTTTTATGAACTGTTCCAGTTGGAATGGTTTGCCATGTCCAGGGTAAGCAGTATTTATTTTCAGTTTTTTCAGTTTTTCGACGCTTGAGTCAAACGCATCATTATCTACTATTATGGCTGGTTTTTTGGTATTCTGAAGCAAATCACCACAAAACAGGTCGCCCGTGTTTGTTAGGACTCCGATGGAACCCTTAGAGTGTCCTGGAATATGAATAACTCGCGCGTCAAATCCAAACTTAGATAAGTCATAACTATCCTCAACATATATATTCGACGTAAATCGGTCGTTTTCCTTCAGGCTTGTCCTCAAGAAAAACACAATAATTTTGCCCAGTGCTTTCGTTAGAAAATTCAAATTTCTGTTGTAGAAGAGATCTCCATGTTCAACCATTCCTTTATCCGCACGGTGCATCGCGATTTTCGTACCGTACTTTTCACGAAGATACGCACAATTACCGCTGTGGTCGAAGTCGCCATGGGTTAATACGATAAGCTTAAGATTTCCAGGCTTGCAGCCCGCACTTTCCAGTTCTTTTTCAATGTGGGAGCGCTTTTTAGAAAATCCAGTGTCGATCAGGATAAACCCAGTATCGATTCTTACTAAGTAGCAATTTGCGCCACCAAAATTAATGGTTTTTATCTCTTGTGGCATGTTCTCCTCTTTATATTTTATATTTTTGAGC